>DASXAP010000210.1:0-14781 GCA_036406655.1 Xanthobacteraceae bacterium
GAATCGATATAGAAGGCGCCGAGCCGCCCGGGCATGTTGAAATCGACCTGCACCGTGCCGCATTGCCAGTCGCGGCCGATGGCATCGCGCAGGACATATTCGAGCTTCGGCCCATAAAACGCGCCCTCGCCCTTGTTCATCGTCCATGGCCGGCCCGATGCCTCGAGCGCCTGCATCAAGGCCATCTCGGCCTTGTCCCAGACCTCGTCCTCGCCGATCCGTTTCGCGGGACGATCGGAAAACTTGATCGTCACGTCGGAGAAGCCGAAATCCTGATAGATCGACAGGATCAGGTCGTTCATTGCCAGCGCCTCATCCGCGATCTGCTCGGCGGTGATGAAGACGTGGGCATCGTCCTGAGTGAAAGCACGCACCCGCATGAGACCGTGCAATGCGCCGGAAGGCTCGAACCGATGCACCTTCCCGAACTCGGCGAGCTTGAACGGCAGATCGCGATAGGACTTGAGGCCGTTCTTGAAAATCTGGATATGACCGGGACAGTTCATCGGCTTGATGACGAAGGTGCGCTCGTCCTCTTCGCGAGGCTGGGTCAGGAACATGCTCTCGCGGAACGTCGCCATGTGGCCGGAAGCAACCCACAGTGACGAGTCCATGAGCTGCGGCGCATTCACCTCGGCGTAGCCCGCGACGCTCTGTCGGCGGCGAATATAGCCCTCCAGCGTCTGGAACAGCGTCCAGCCGTTCGGATGCCAGAAGACCGAGCCCGGCGCCTCCTCCTGGAAATGGAAGAGGTCCATTTCCCGCCCCAGCCGCCGATGATCGCGCCGTTCCGCTTCCTCGATCTGCTCGAGATACGCATCGAGCTGTGCCTGCTCGGCGAAAGCGGTGCCGTAGATGCGCGAAAGCATTTCGCGGTTGGAGTCGCCGCGCCAGTAGGCGCCGGCGACCTTGGTCAGCTTGAACGCCGAGCCGACCTTCCCGGTCGAGGTCATATGCGGCCCGCGGCACAGATCGAACCAGTCGCCCTGCTTGTAGATCCTGACCGGCTGGTCCTCCGGGATCGCGTCGACCAGCTCGACCTTGAACATCTCGCCTCGTTCCCGGAAGACGCGTCTTGCCTGCTCGCGCGACCAGATTTCCTTGGTGAACGGCCGATCGCGAGCGATGATCTCGCGCATCTTGCTCTCGATCGCCGCGAAATCCTCCGACGTGAACGGCTGGTTGCGGAAGAAGTCGTAATAGAACCCGTTCTCGATCACCGGACCGATGGTGACCTGAGTGCCCGGCCAAAGGGTCTGCACCGCTTCGGCGAGGACATGGGCACAGTCGTGCCGGATGAGCTCCAACGCACGCGGGTCGTCGCGGGTCAGGAACTCGATCCCGGCATCAGCCTCGATCGGATCGGCGAGATCGACGAGCACCCCGTCGAGGGTCATGGCGACGGTGCGTCGCGCCAGCGAAGGGGATATGCCCTTCGCAATCTCGATGCCGGTGACTGGCTTGGGATAGTCTCGACGGGCGCCGTCGGGAAAGGTCACAGCGACCATTCCGCACTCCTGTGCTCACTCGCTGCCTACGAATGCAGGTAAGCGGTACCGGGACCCTCCCATATCACAGAATGAGGTGCAGGCAACCCGGCCGGGCTCCAAGAAGCACGTTGCCCAGGCGACCTCGGCTGGAGAGCTGTCCTTAACGGCGCCCCGAAGCGAGCTCCGCCCGTCTGATAAACAATGAGCTCTGTGCCATTTTGAGAATGCGGCGGAGACAAGTCACGCCTTGCGCCGTGGTGATCTCCCGTCCCGGCAGCACGATGCTCGAAGGGAGCAAGAGGAGCGCAGTGCTGCTCGAGGAACACCGATATCATTCAACAGATTGCACTTCAGATTGCAGCCGGTGCTCGAAACCGCGCCGGCGGCGTGTGACATCCATGGGCGGATGACTGTACCGTTGCGGTGGTACTGGCCCTTATTCATCGCCGCACAATCATCAAACTCGGATCATTGCGACGACAAATTCCTTATCGCAAAATTAATCGGTCCGCGCGGCGCGACAAGCTCAACCCCGCTCAACCTCGCGGATACCTGGCGTCAGCAACCTGGTCGGGTCTGCTACGCGAATGCGTGTGGCGTAGAGAGTGAGACCCGCCGCAACGGGGGTAAGCATGTGGGGAGGACTGCGGCGGCCCGGGGGGCCACTTCAGGTGACGTGCGTATTGGCCGCGGCGGGCATTGCCGCAGCCTTTTCCATTGCCTCTGCGCTTCCACGGCGGCAGCGTGCGGGCGAGCTTCTTGGTCGCCTCGACGGGTGCGCCCACGCACTGGATAGCCGCTCGAGCGGGACCGGGCCTGGGGCTGGCGTCTGGAGGCGGTCGTGAGCGCTCCCATGCGCAGCGCAGGCGGCAGCGGCGATCGGCTGCTCTATGCCCCGCGCCGGGCCCGCGAGTCATCGTCGTCGTTTCCCGAACCGTCGATGCTCGGTTCGGCGCCTGCGGGAGCGCCGGCCAGGATCGATGCGGAAGCGACAGAGCGGCCCGGGTCGGCGTGGCCCGGGAGCGGGCCGGGACGCACGACGGCGCCGCCGATGATTTCCGATACTCCGCCGATGGCGCCCGGCATCGGAGGCCCGAACCTCGACCCGCCGCTGCCACGGTTGCGCCCCTTCGAAGGCGATGTCGCCGTCAAGGAGTTGCGGCGCCGGCTGGCGCTCGAGCCGGAGGTCGTTCCCGAACCGCCGATGCGCCGTCAAGGCGGGCGAGCCTTCCCGTGGGCCGCCCGATGTGCGTTCATTCTGTTTCTCGCCGCGACGGCCACGTTCGCGGTGACACTGCTGACGGCCTCGCGTCAGCCGCAAATGAAGTCGGACAGCCGCGTCACCTCTGCGCCGCCTCGGCCGGACGGTCCGGTTGCGGACGCGGTTTCGATTTCTCCCGCTCGACTCATCATCGAGAATCATCGCGCCTTCGCCAATGAGCCGCTCCCCTTGGGAGTCTGGCTTCGGGACGGTGGTGGGGGCGAAACCGTCACTCTCGGCGGGCTGGCCGCGGGCACCAAGCTCACGGCTGGTCAGCCGTTGGGATTGACCGGCTGGCAGATCGCCGCGCGCGAGCTCGGCAACGTGTATGCTTATGCGCCCAAAGATTTCATCGGGGTCATGGACGCGGCCATAGACCTGCGATCGTCCCGCGATCGGCTGGTCGACAGCCAGATCGTTCGGCTGGAATGGCTGGAGCGCAGGGCGAGGGCGCAAGCGCTGGCGCAGCCCAAGCCCGAGCATCCCAAGCCTGTACCGCTGGTGCAGCTCCTTCCCGAGGAGATCGCCGTCTTGCTCAAGCGGGGCGAGGAGCTCCTCCAGGCCGGCGATATCGCGGCGGCCCGATTGTTCCTGCGGCGCGCGGTCAATGCCGGCAGCGCCGAGGCGGCCTTGGCGCTCGGGGCTACTTACGACCCGCGCTATCTGGCCGAGCAGGGGGTGCTGGGGTTCGCGCCGGATGCCGCGCAGGCTCGAGCCTGGTACGAGAAGGCCGTGGAGCTCGGGTCCAGTGAGGCTTCCCGCCGGCTCGAACGGCTGGCCAGCTCGGGCGGTTGAGCTCATCCGGCGGCCGCCGGGGAATCCGGATCCGAATTGGCTTTCCGCCACGAGCCGTAGCGCCAGGGCAGATACCAGCGCGCGTGCGCCGGCAGCGACGACGGCACGAAGTCGAGGCCGGAAGTGCCGAAAGGATGACAACGGCACAGACGCGCAAGTGTCAACCAGCCACCCGGCCACAGGCCAAAGCGGCTGATCGCTTCGTCGGCATATGCGGAGCAGGACGGCAGATGCCGGCAATGAAATCCGACCAGGGCGGAGAAGGTGCAGCGATAGACAAGCAGCAGTCCGCGCGCGGCGAGCCGGGGCAGCTTGACGAGATGATCAAGACAGAATCCGATGCGCTCTCCCAACTTGATCAGGTGCGAGCTGAACAATTTCCGCAACGAGATGTGGATAAACGACTCTGCGCGCATCCCTCACTCTGCGACAAAAGTTTGGCTGCAGGTCTTTTTTTTCGACTGGACCGAAATCCGGACCCCCTCTAAATAGGCACCGCAAGCTCCGGGACACAGGGCGCCAGCCGAGCGACGCCGCAAGAAGCGTCAGCCGGGCGCCGTGGAAGAGGGTCGCATGCTTCGATTGATCTTGGGCGCATGGGCGCTCGCGTGCTCTGTTGTGCACGGTCTGGGCGCGTCCCCTGCGCCGGCGGAGAGCTCCGGCAACGCGCCGATGCGGTTCGAGTGGCGGCAGGAAGGGCCGGCGAATGTCTGCCGCGCCAATTGTCGCAAGTGGATATCGGCGGTTGGTTACATCACCGCAGATACAGCGCGGGATTTCGAGGCTTTCGCCAGGGATTCGAAGGTCCGCGGAGCGGTTCTGGTCCTCGACTCCGACGGAGGGTCCGTGCTCGGCACGATCGCGCTCGGTCGCGCCATCCGCAACCTGCAAATGGTCACCACGATCGGCCGCACTATCCCGATCGCGGGCGGCGCGGAGCCCCGGGCGAGACTTTCGCCGGATGCCAGCTGCGAATCGATGTGTGCCTTCCTGTTGCTGGCCGGGGCGCAACGCTACGTGCCCCCGCAGGCGCAGGTACTGGTCCATCAAATCTGGCTCGGCAAGAAGCGCAAGCAGGCGCTGGAATTGAGCTACACGGCCGAGGAGCTCAACATCGTCCAACGCGATATCGGGCGGCTTGCCCAATACACGATCGAGATGGGAGGAGGGGTGGACCTGCTGGAGACGGCGCTGCGCATTCCTCCCTGGGAGCCGCTGTACAGGCTTTCCCCCGACGAGCTGCGGCGCATGCAGCTCAGCACCGTCGATGTGCTGTTCGATCGCGATCCGGAGAGAGCCGTGCCGGCGATGCCTACGGCCTCGCTGGCTACGGTCGGCCAGCCCAGCGCTTCACCGCGGGATTGAACCTCGAGCGCTTCGTCCCGCCGTCCCGGCGATCAAGGATTCGTCGCGACTGGTGCTCGCTGGCGAGCCGGCGCGGTCGCGACTGAGCAATGCTTGCCGTTTTGCATGCGTCTCGGCGGGGATGCATGTTGCACTCTGAATTCTACTCGGCGGCGATCGCGGCCCTCCGCTTGGCCTCGATCTGATCTATTGCAGCCGTGACGGCGTCGAATGTGAGCAGGGTCGAAGCGTGCCGTGCCTTGTAGTCACGGACCGGTTCCAGCACGGCAATATCTGCCCACTTGCCCTCCGGTGGCGCGCCGTTCTCCTTCAGCATCCGCCGAACCGTCTCGCGCAGGCCGCGCAGCTCCTCAGCCTTCGCCCCCACGACATTGCGCGCCATGATCGAGGAGGAAGCCTGCCCGAGTGCGCACGCCTTCACCTCGTGCGCAAAATCGGTGACGGTATCGCCCTGCATCTTCAGGTCGACCGTCACGGTCGAGCCGCACAGCTTCGAATGGGCGGTTGCGGTGGCGTCCGGATTGCCGAGCCGGCCCAGCCGGGGAATATTCCCGGCCAATTCGATGATTCGCTTGTTGTAAACCTCGTTCAGCATGCTCTCGACGGGGGTTCAGCGGGACGGCAATCGCATTGCACGGTCCCCCGGATGGAATATATAGGGATCGGGCCGCTTGCGCGAGGAGCAGCGAGGCGGGCGGCTTTGCCGCGATGCAAAGCCACGAGAGATGGGAATGCGGCGTCCGGTTCACGCGCCGGGTCGAGTTGACCCGGCGCGCATGGCTGATGCGGCCGCCCCGGTGACACCCCCGGCTGCAAAGCCGGTCGAACGGAGAGGACCGCGATGGATGCTGTCGTGAAGCCTTGGCCCAAGCCTGGCCCCGCCGACAAGCCGCCTCTCGCCGACCATGTGCGGGCGGCGCCGGCGCCGGTGGTCGCAAAGCCCTCCCGGGAGGAAGCGCTGGCGGCGGTACGCACGCTGCTCGCCTATGCCGGGGATGATCCTGACCGCGAGGGCCTGCGGGATACGCCGAAGCGCGTGATCGAGGCCTATCAGGAGCTCTTTCGCGGTTATCGGGAGTGCCCCGCCGATGTGCTGGACCGCACCTTCAGCGAGATCGGCAGATACGACGATTTCGTGCTGGTGCGTGACATCGCCTTCAACTCCCATTGCGAGCACCACATGATGCCCTTCACGGGCAAGGCGCACATCGCCTACAAACCGGTCGACCGCGTGGTTGGATTGTCGAAGCTCGCGAGGCTGGTCGACGTGTATGCGCGGCGGCTGCAGACCCAGGAGCACATGACCTCGCAGATCGCGACCGCGATCGAGGAGATTCTCAACGCGCGGGGGGTCGCGGTGATGCTGGAAGCCGAGCACATGTGCATGTCGATGCGAGGGGTCGAGAAACCCGGCTCCTCGACCATCACCACCCTGTTCACGGGCAGCTTCCGCGACAACCCGGACGAGCAGGTCCGTTTCATCACCATGGTGCGCGGGGCCGATCGCTGAGCCCCGCGAGATGACGCGAGACTCTGTTGGCCGATCCGCCCGCTCCCGAGCGCATCTCCCCACATGAGATCGAGGAAGGTCTCACCCTTTCGCCGAAATTCGATGCCGACGGGTTGGTGACCTGCGTGGCAACCGATGCGGTCTCGGGCGATCTGCTGATGGTCGCACACATGAACGCGGAGGCGCTGCGGAAGACCATCGCCAGCGGCGAGGCATGGTATTTCAGCCGCTCACGACGGTCGCTCTGGCGGAAGGGCGAGACCTCGGGTCACGTCCAGCGGGTGATCGAGATGCGCATCGATTGCGATCAGGACGCGATCTGGATCAAGGTCGAGCAGGAAGGCTCGGGCGCATGTCATACCGGACGGCGTTCCTGCTTCTACCGCAGCGTGGCATTGGGCAGCGCCGATCCCGTCATCCTTCATTTCCGCGACGATGCCAGGACCTTCGATCCGAAGGACGTCTACGGAAAATAGGCAGCGGCCCCGACCGGCTAGCCGATACCCGCGGCGGCTGCCCGCGCCAGCACTCGCCGCGCCTGCTCGAGGTGCGGGTGGTCGTGCATGACGCCGGCTATGGCGATGGTGCCCTTGCCGGGATTGGCCGCGAAGGCGGCCACTACTGCGCGCGCCCGGGCCACGGCCTCCGGCGTCGGCGTGAAGACCTCGTTGATCACCGGCACCTGGGCGGGATGAATCGCGAGCTTTCCGGTGAAGCCGTCGCGGCGCGCCTCCTCGCTTTCCCGCCGCAGCACGGCGAGATTGCGGAAGTCGACCAGGACAGTATCGATCGCCTGCACCTGCGCCGCCGCAGCTGCGGCCAGGCAGATGCTGCGGGCCAGTCGATAGGGATCGAGAAACCCGCCATCGGGATCGCGGTTGCGCTCGGCTCCCAATTCTGCGGCCAGATCCTCGGCGCCCCAGGTCAGGCCTTCCAGGCGCGTGCTGGCTCCGCGATAGGTGCCGGCGACAAATAGCGCCATGGCGGTCTCGGTTGCGATCGCGAGCACCTTGATGTGGCCGTCCTCGAGTCCGGCGATGGCCTCCCGCGCGGTGAGCTTGGCGTCGGCATGGGCCACGCTCGCGCCGCCCTCCGCCTTCGGCAGCATGATCGCGTCCGGACCCGCGGGCACGATCGCGTCGAGATCCGCATCGGCCAGCCCGGACGCCAGCCCGTTGATCCGCACCAGGAGGCGAGGGCGGGGGGAAAGCGCGGCGACCTCGTGGATAAAACCCGCGGCGCTGTTGCGCGCCTCGACCTTCCGCTCCGCCGAGACCGAATCCTCGAGGTCGACGATCAGCGCGTCGGCCCCGCTCGTCATCGCCTTCTGCAGCTTGTTGCGGTCGTCGGCCGGAACGAACAGGAACGAACGCATCAGCGCGGCCGCATCCGCATGAAGACCTGCCGGCGGCATTCGGCGACCAGCTTGTCGTTCTGGTTGTAGGCGCGGTGGTGGAATTCCACGATCCCGGCGCCCGGCCGCGAGCTCGACTCGCGCTTGCCGACGACCTCGGTGGTGCAATGGACGGTGTCACCCTCGAACAGCGGGTGCGGAAACCGCACCTCGCTCATTCCCAGATTGGCGATGGTGGTGCCGACCGAGAGATCGTTCACCATGATGCCGATCATGAGTCCGAGCGTGAACAGCGAGTTCATCAGCGGCTGCCCCCATTCGGTCTCGTGCTCGCAAAAGTGCCGGTCGATGTGCAGCGGCTGCGGGTTGAGCGTCATGTTCGAGAACAGCATGTTGTCCATCTGGGTGACCGTCCGCGTCAGCGGGTGCTCGTACAGGCGGCCGACCACGAAGTCGTCGAAATAGATGCCGCCGCGCTTGTGTCGAGCAACGGTGTCCTGGGCCATCGGCTTCCTCCCTCGTTCGTTAACATCCCGTTTACCACAGTCGTTAACTGTCGGCGGGCTCGGCCCCCCGCGGCGCAAAGCCAGCCGCGGGGATCGCCCCCGGCACGTCCGTTCGACCGAGCCCGGCACGAGCCTCGATTATCTGCTCGCTGCGGCAAAGGTCGAGTCTGACCTCGATCGCAAAAGGCCAAGGCAGCATGCCGGGTGCATCGGATCCGGCGTCGCCGATTAACCTTCTCTCAATGAATGGAAAAAATCATGGTGAACGCTTTGTTAAGCCTCCGGGGTTATGCTGCTGAACAACGGCGCCTGGCGCCGCGTGGCGGAAGATTTCAATCCATCGTGGCGTCGCTCGAAAGATGATCGTTCGTCATTTCCTGCACTGGGTGCGTACCGCGCCGGCTGCCGAGCGCGCGAACGCAACCGCCGCGCTCGCGCGCGCATATCTGTACTCGGAGCTCACGCCGGATGACCGGGCGGCGGCCGAAGGCGCCCTCGTCATGCTGCTCGACGATCCCTCGCCGCTTGTTCGATCCGAGCTGGCGCGGGCTTTGGCCTTCAGCGAGCAGGCACCGCCGGCGGTGATCCACGCGCTGGCCGCCGATCAGCCGGAGGTGGCCTCCTGGGTGCTGGAGCATTCGCCGCTGCTCATGGACGCCGATCTCGTCGATGCGGTGGCCACCGGGACGCCGCAGGCGCAAGCTGCCATAGCCAATCGCCCGCATCTGCCTCGCCCGGTGGCGGCGGCGATCGCCGAGGTGGGATCGGCCGAGGCCTGCCTGGTGCTGATCGAGAATCCCGCTGCTGAGCCGGCCGGGTTCTCTCTCGACCGCATCGTCAGCCGTCACGGCCATCTCGCAGCAATCCGCGAGGCGATGCTGATGCGCGGCGATCTGCCGCCGGCGACCCGGCAGGCGCTGCTGACCAAGCTGTCGCAGACGCTCGCCGGCTTCGTCACAGCTCGAGCGTGGCTGGAGCAGGAGCGCGCCGAGCGCGTAGCGAAGGAGGCCTGCGAGAAAGCGACCGTCACCCTCGCTGCCATGCTGCCAAGCGGCGAGATCAGGCCGCTCATCCGGCATCTGCGCGCCAGTGGACAGCTCAATGCCGGGTTGATTCTCCGAGCGCTGCTTTCAGGCAACCTCGAGATCTTCGAGGAAGCTTTGGCGGAGCTGTCCGGAATGTCGCTCAAGCGCGTGAGTGCGCTGGTGCACGACATCCGCAGCTCGGGCCTCAATGCCGTATTCGACAAAGCCGGCCTTCCGGCCTCGACCTGGACCGCGTTCCGTGCCGCGATCGATGCGATGCACGAGCTTGGTTTTGCCGGCGATGCCGGCGGCATGACCAGGCTCAAGCGGCGGATGGTCGAGCGCGTGCTCACCCGATGTGCCGACGCCTCGGACATCGACCTCGAGCCGCTCCTGCTTCTGCTGCGCCGGTTCGCAGCCGAAGCCGTGCGCGATGAAGCGCGAATGTTCTGCGAGGAGCTCGTGGGGGCTGACGAGGAAGCGCGTGATTACGAGCGCCGCGCGGCTGCGTGAGCGGCGTAGCCGGGCCATGGCTGCGGAGCGCGACTGACGTCCGTCCTTGCGATCTGACGAGCGGCCTGCTCTCGCCTGCTCGGCCGCGGCGGTTTCGAGTGTCTCGCGTTCTTTACGGTTTTCTAGAGGATGTTTCGGTCGGATCGAATCAGGACCCGTCATGGCCGGGCTTGTCCCGGCCATCCACGCCTTGCACGACCTGCGCGAGCCGTGGATGCGCGGGACAAGCCCGCGCATGACGCGGATGCTAGTGAGCGGGATCCAGTCTAATATCCGAATTGCTCGCGCAATATCCGCTCGTCCAGGCTGTGGCCGGGGTCGAACAGTATCTTTACGGAGAGGCTGTCGTCCATCCCGATGTCGACTGCATGGACCGAGCGCACCTCGTCGTGATCGGCGACCGCGGCGACCGGGCGCTTTTCCGGCTCGAGCACCTCGATCCGCACCCGCGCGCGATCAGGCAACAGCGCCCCGCGCCACCGGCGGGGCCGAAATGGGCTGATCGGTGTCAATGCCATGAGCGATGCGCTGATCGGGATGATCGGTCCCTGGGCAGAAAGGTTATAGGCGGTCGACCCGGCCGGGGTTGCAACGAGAATCCCGTCTGCGATCAGCTCCGGCAGGCGCACTTCGCCGTCGATGAGAATGCGCAAATGCGCGGCCTGATAGGTCTGGCGGAACAAGGAGACCTCGTTGAACGCATGGAACTCCACCTCTTCGCCCGCGGCATCGCGCGCGCACATCAGCAAAGGGTGGATCACCGTGATGCGGGCATTGGCGAGGCGCTCTCGGAGCGTGTCCTCCTGATACTCGTTCATCAGGAACCCGACTGTGCCGCGGTGCATGCCATAGATCGCCTTGCTGGAATGCATGAACTTGTGCAGGGTCTGCAGCATGAGACCGTCACCACCGAGCGCCACGACCACGTCGGCGGTTTCCGGCTGCTCGTCGCCGTAGCGAGCGCGCAACCGCGCGAGTGCCTGCTGCGCCTCGGGAATGGGACTCGCGACGAAGGCGATCCGCGCGTAGCTCGTCGGGGCGGGAGTCATCCTGCGAGAATTCCAGGGCCAACGGGCCGCAAAAGGTGAGAAATGGAGCGCGCCGTATTCGTCTATACGACCTATCCGTCGATTGTCGAGGCGGAGCAGGCGGGGAGCGCGCTGGTGCGACGGCGCTTGTGCGCCTGCGTCAATATCCTGCCCGGGATGGTCTCGCATTATTGGTGGCAAGGTAAGGTCGAGCGCGGCGAGGAGGTGGTGATGATCATCAAGACCCGTGCCTCGCTCGCCGACAGGGTGAACGCAGCGGTGAAGGAGATGCATTCCTATTCCACGCCGGCGATCCTGGTGATCGCGCTCGAGAGTGTCGATCAGGGCTATCTCGATTGGCTGATGAGCGAGACCGAGCCGAGAGCGGCGAGCGACGCTGGGTGAAAGCGTTTCGGAGGCGCGAGCTGGGCGGCGTCGCGAGAGAACGTTGCGCTCCTGTGCACATCTGCTGACGCCGGCAGGGCTCGGCCCCAGGCGCCAACGGTCGCGCCGGGGCTTCAGCAGGCGTTAAGGCTCCCCCCTTAACCTGAGACCGGGGAGATCGTGTCGGGGGGGTGGCTGCCTGGGATCGCGCGCCGGCGCTAGCCGCAGCCTCAATCGGAGGGTAATGAACGGCGGCGAGAGCAGAGAAGTCCCTCGACCGGCGGCTTAGCGCCGCTATCGGCTAGAGGTCCGTGCCCATGCCGGCTTGTGCTGCCAGTCGGTGTTCAGCGTAGCTGGCAGATGTGTCGCCGGCTTGGGTCACGGCAGCCGGCGTGCGGTGCCGACAAGGCCCGCACGCCGGTCCCATTATGCCAACCCGGCGCTCGATATTCTGTAGCCGCACTGCAACAGCCCACAGCTTCTTGCGACGCGGCGCGCGACATCGATATCGTGAGCGACCGCGAGACCGCGCCGGCAACGAGCATCGCCTTCGCGGGGCGGGTGTTGCGGGCGTCGCTCGATGCCATTCCAACCGAGATCAAAATGTACATCGGCTCCGTAGCTCGCTAGGCTCAGCCGATGCAGCCCGCCGCTTACGGCCCGTTTCCCTACTCGCCGATCAACCGACGGCCCCGCCTGGCCTGGCCGCAAGGCGCGCATGTGGCGCTCTGGGTCATTCCCAACATCGAGTTCTTCTCGCTGATGGAGAAGGTGCCGGCCGGATCCGGGGGGCCGGGAACCCCGGTCCCCGACATCCCGTCCTGGTCGGCGCGCGATTACGGAAATCGAGTGGGGGTGTTCCGGCTGATGGACGTTCTCACCCGGCATGGCATCCGCGCCACGGTCGCCCTCAACAGCGATGTCTGTGCCCAGCATCCCGAGATAATCAAGCAGGGAAGAACGCTGTGTTGGGAATGGATGGGTCATTGCGAAAGCAACACCCGCCGCCTCAATGAAGCGCCGCCGGGAGAGGAACGCGGCATCATCCGGCGCACGTTTTCGCTGATCGAGAGCGCGACCGACGAGCGGCCGCTCGGCTGGCTCGGCTCGGGCTTGCAGGAGACCTGGGATACGCTCGACCTTCTCGCCGAGGAGGGTTGCGAATACGTCTGCGATTGGACCAACGACGATCAGCCCTACGTGATGAGCCTGGCAGGCGGCAGGCGGCTGATCTCGGTTCCGTACAGCCACGAGATCAACGACAAGCCCGTGTTCGAGCGTCAGCATCGCACTGCCGACCAGTTTCGCGAGATGATCTGCCGGCAGTTCGACGTGCTCTACCGCGAGGGCGCCCTCTCGGGACGGGTGATGGCCATCGCCCTGCACCCGTACCTGACCGGGGTACCGCACCGCATCGATGCCTTCGAGGCAGCGCTCGCCTACATTTGCGGCCACGCGCGGGTGTGGAAGGCGACGGGCAGCGAGATCGCCCGTCGCTACCGGGCGGAGACCGGGAAAGCCAAGGGGTGAACATGCGTCGAGCGCATACGGCAATCCTCGGTTCGCTGCTGATCTCGGCTGGGCTCTCCTGCGCGCTCTCGGCGAGCGCGGCAGAGACGGTCACCGTCGGGTTGGTGGGGGCCATCTCCTCCACCCATTGGCCCATCCTGATCGGTCTCGCCAAAGGCTATTTTGCGGCCGAGGAGGTGAAGCTCGACCAGGTCTACATTCAGTCGAGCGCCGCCCTGGCGCAGCAGCTGACCGCGGGCTCGCTCGATATCGCGCTCTCGACCGGGCTTGCCGATCCCATCCGTGCCATCGACAGGGGCAGCCCGATCGCGATCGTTCGCATCGAGATGCAGGCGCCGCCCTACGCGATTCTGGCCAAGCCGGCCATCAGGCGACTGGCCGATCTGAAGGGAAAGACGATCTCGATCGGCGGGCCCAAGGACATCACCCGTATCTATCTCGAGCGGATGCTGGGGCCGAACGGTCTCAAGCCGAGCGACTACGACACGGTTTTCGCGGGCGCCACCGCGGCCCGCTTCTCGGCGCTCCAGGGCGGTGCCGTGGATGCGGCGATCCTCCTGCCTCCGTTCAACTTCTACGCGGAGGCCGCGGGCTTCAACAATCTGGGCCTCACGATCGACTATGCCAAGGAGCTTCCCTTCGCCGGCTCGATTGTCGGCCGAAGCTGGTCGATGTCGCACAGGGCGACGCTGCAGAAGGTGCTCTCCGCGCAGAACAAGAGCATTGCCTGGTTCTCCGATCGGGCCAACCGCGGCGAAGCGATCAGGATCATGAGCGAGGCGAGCAAGCTCAGCGAGGACGTGATCGCGAAGTCTTATGATTTCCTGCAGCAGAACGAGTTCTTCGAGCCTACCGGCAGGATATCCCGTGCCCGAATGTCCGCCTTGCTCAGCGCGCTGAAGCAGCTCGGCGACGTGGAGGGCACGCCCGACATCGCCCGCTTCATGCTGGCGGGGGTCAGCGAGCTGAGCGACTGAGCACCATCGGGGGCGGAAGCATTGCCTTCCCGGCGGATTTCGCGGCTGCATGTCGCTGGCGCGGCGTCCGTTCTCGGCGGGCTGCTGCTGTGGGAATTGGTCAGCCGGCTCCTTGTCGCCAATGCGCTGTTTCTCGCCGCGCCGTCGCAGATCCTCGGAGCTATTGTCGCGCTCGCCCGGTCCGGCGAGCTGTGGCAGCACATCGCGATCAGCGCAGTCGAGTTCGCCCTCGGTTACCTGATCGCCAGCGTGCTGGGCGTGATCCTAGGCTTTGCCATGGCGGAAAGCGCCGTCGCCAAGCGCGTGCTGCAGCCGTGGATTTCGGGGCTCTACGCCACCCCCACCATCGCGCTGGCGCCGCTGTTCATCCTCTGGCTGGGGATCGGCGTCTGGTCCAAGGTGCTGGTGGTGATCTTCCTCGTGCTGTTTCCGGTGACCATCAATACCGAGGCGGGCCTGCGCACGACCAGCGAACGGCTGATCGAGATGCTGCGCTCGTTCGGGGCGACGCCGCGGCAGATCTTCTTCAAGCTCTCCTTTCCATCGGCGGTGCCGTTCATTCTCGCCGGCCTCAAGCTCGGCATCGGCCGCGGCCTGATCGGGGTGGTGGTTGCGGAGCTGTTTGGATCGCGCGCCGGGCTTGGCCGACTGATCGCCCAGTCGGCAGACGCCTTCAACATGCCGGACCTGTTCGCGGGAGTGGTCGTGCTGGCCGCCGCCGGGATCGCGCTCACCGCCGCCTTCGGCTGGCTGGAAAGCCGGCTCGTGCCGTGGACCCGGGACTGATGGAGATGGCGCGCAAGCTCCAGGTCCGCCATCTCGGGAAGTCGTTCGGCGCGCTCGAGGTCCTGCACGACATCGACCTTGCCGTCGAGCGAGGGGAGTTCATCGGGCTCGTGGGTCCTTCGGGCTGCGGCAAGACCACGTTCCTGCGCATCGTCGCCGGCCTCGAGCCGGCAAGCGCGGGAGAGGTCCGGATCGACGATCGGGAGGTGAGGGGGCCCGGAGGCGAGCGCGGCTTCGTGTTCCAGAGCGACAACCTG
>DASXAP010000211.1:0-11815 GCA_036406655.1 Xanthobacteraceae bacterium
TCGATGGCCGACAAGACCCCGGTGACGGTGCTGACGGGATATCTCGGCGCCGGCAAGACGACCCTGCTCAACCGCATCCTCTCCGAGCCGCATGGCCGGCGCTACGCCGTGATCGTCAACGAGTTCGGCGAGATCGGAATCGACAATGACCTCGTCGTCGGCGCCGACGAGGAAGTGTTCGAGATGAACAACGGCTGCATCTGCTGCACGGTGCGCGGCGATCTCGTGCGCATCATCGAGGGATTGATGCGGCGCAAGGGAAAGTTCGACGCGATCATCGTGGAGACCACCGGGCTCGCCGACCCCGCGCCGGTGGCGCAGACGTTCTTCATGGACGCGAGCGTCGGCCGCAAGGCGAAGCTCGACGCCGTGGTGGCGGTCGCTGATGCGAGATGGCTGCAGGACCGCCTCAAGGATGCTCCGGAGGCGAAGAACCAGATCGCGTTCGCCGACGTGGTCCTGCTCAACAAGACCGATCTCGTCACCGCCGATGGGCTCGAGGAGGTCGAGGCGCGCATCCGCGGCATCAACCCCTACGCGCGACTGCACCGGACCGAGCGCTGCGTGGTTCCCCTGTCCGAGGTCCTGGGCCGCAACGCCTTCGATCTCGACCGGATACTGGAGATCGAGCCGGAATTTCTAGAGGGCAGCGCGCATGGTGCGGATCATGACCATGATCATGATCATGATCACGGCGATCGCGCGCATCGCCATCACGGCGGGAGGCTCAAGCACTATCACGACGAGGAGATGCACTCGCTCTCGCTCAGGACCGACAAGCCGCTCGATCCCGACAAGTTCTTTCCCTGGGTGCAGGACCTCGTTCAGAAAGAGGGGCCGAGCATCCTGCGCTGCAAGGGCATTCTCGCGTTCGCCAACGACCCCGAACGTTTCGTCTTTCAGGGCGTGCACATGATCCTCGACGGCGACAACCAGCGCGCCTGGAAGGAGGGGGAGCGGCGGGAAAGCCGCATCGTGTTCATCGGCCGCAAACTGCCGGAAGCGAGGATCAGGGCGGGGTTCGAGGCGTGCATCGCCTGATGCGGAATGCCTGCGCGCGAGAGCAGGGGCGCTAGCCGTGGCCGACACCCGCGCCGATATCCCGTCCGTGGTCGAGCGCACGCGGCGCATCGAGACCGCAGCGTCCGTCGTGGCAGCGCATTTTCTCGGTTCTGTCGCGGTGCTCGTGCTGGGCGAGGAGGCCCTGTTGCTGGTGCGGCCGCAGGGCGAGCCGCAGCGCATCACGCTGCATGCCGGCGCTGTGCTGTGCTCGACCGCGAACGGCAAATGCATATTCACCGGCGGCGACGACGGGAAGGTCATGGCCACCGACGCCCGTGGCGTCAGTAGCGTGATCGCGACCGATGCCAAGCGACGCTGGATCGATCATCTCGCCGGCGGGCCGCACGGGGCGTTGGCCTGGTCGGCAGGCAAGCAGGCCTTCGTGCGGACGGGTAAAGCCCGAGAGCGCGCGCTGGAAGTGGGCTCGACGGTCGGCGGACTGGCGTTCGCACCGAAGGGTACCCGCCTCGCCATCTCCCACTACAACGGCGTCACCCTCTGGTTTCCCAATCTGGAGGCCGAGCCGGAGGTGCTCGCATGGAAGGGCTCGCACCTTGCGACGACGGTCAGCCCGGACGGGCGCTTCGTCGTCACCGCGATGCAGGAGCCGACGCTGCACGGCTGGCGCCTGTCCGATCGCCGGGACATGCGCATGTCCGGCTATGGCGCCCGCGTGCGCTCGTTCGATTGGACCGCCGGAGGCAAGTGGCTCGCGACCTCCGGCTCGACCGAGCTCATCCTCTGGTCGTTCGAAAGCAAGGATGGTCCGATGGGCAAAATGCCGGAGCAGCTCGCGCGAGCGGAGTTGCCGGTCGAGGCGGTCGCCTGTCATCCCCGGCAGGAAGTGGCGGCGGTCGGTTATGCCGACGGCCGAATCCTGATCGTGCGGATCACCGACGGAGCCGAGGTGCTGGCGCGCCGGCCTGCCGGCGCAGCGGTCGGCGCGCTCGCCTGGAGCGAGGACGGCAACCTGCTCGCTTTCGGCGCCGAGGACGGCGAGGCCGGGATCGTCGATCTGGCGTGAGCGAGCGCTTTTCGCCCGCCTATTTCTTCTTGGCGGCAGGGGCGGCGGTTGCGCGGGAGGCGGCGGCGGGCCGCGCCGGACCGAGCGCGTTGTCAGGCAGCCGGTTCCAGACCTGGCTGCGTCCGAACAGAGCAAGGCCGAGATAGCCGCGCACCTCGAGCTTGCTGCCGTCGGGCGTGAGGCGCATCAGCGCGCGATACACGGAGCCGTCGCGCGGATCCATGATCGTCCCGTTCTCGTAGGTGAGCCCGTTGCGCTGCATCCCCTTGACCAGGGTCAGGCCCAGCACCGGCCTGCCGCGGTCCGCCCCTTCGCATTTGTCGCATTTCCAGTTTTCGTCTTCCCCGGGCTTGAAGAAGATCTTCACGATGACGCCCTCGTAGACACCATTGTGCTCGGTGATCCTGAACCAGCTCTCGGCTTTCCCGCTCTTCTCGTCGACCTGCTCCCATAATCCGGCCGCCGAGGGCTCGGCCGCCCGTGTGCGTAAGTCCCCGACAAGCAGCGCGACAACAGCGAGCAGCGTAGCGGCGGCAATCAGCCTCGGCATTGCATTCATCTTCATTTCCTCGAGCTCTTCCGAACGCCACATGAACACACATTCAGGCGAGGCGTGGGCGGAAACTGTGGTGATTTCGCGGAACCTGCAACCTCGGCCGGAACACCGAACCGATCCCCTCCGTTTACTCGCCAAGGGGCAAGACCCGAGAAAACCGGTCCAGACGAGGAAAATCCCCGATGACCTTCCACCCAATCGCTGTGCGCCGCAGCTTTCGTGCGTGGCGCATCACCTTTACCGCCTCGGCCTCGGCTGTTGCCGTTGCCCTGGCCGCGGCGAGCCTTGCGCCTGCCGAGGCGCAGCACCGTGCAATGGAGCGCCAGCCGGGGCCACCGGCGATGATGCAGCGGGGAAACGCGCCGAGGGGAGAGCTCCACAACACCGGGCAATCGCACGAGCGGGGTACGGTATCGGCGGAGTTTCGAGCTGCGCTCGAGCCGCATGGCCGCTGGCTCACGCATTCGCGGTGGGGAGAGGTGTGGCGGCCGGAGCACCGCGCGCGCAATTGGCGGCCCTACACGCTGGGGCATTGGACCTACACCAACGACTGGGGCTGGTACTGGATCGCGGACCAGGATGAAGCAGATTGGGGATGGGTGACCTACCATTACGGCCGCTGGGTCTTCGATGACGAGGACGGCTGGGTGTGGGTCCCCGGCACGGAGTGGGGACCCGCATTCGTCGCGTGGCGCCGCGGCGGCGGCTATGCGGGCTGGTGTCCGCTGCCGCCAGAGGCGGTCGTGGTCGAGTACCGCGAGCAGCCCGACTTCTGGATCTTCGTGCGCGCCCAAGACCTCATAGCTCCGCGCATCGCCACGGTGGTTCTGCCGTTCGAGCAGCGGAGCGTCTTCTTCAACCAAACGGTGGTGGTCAATCAGACGGTGCTGCTCCACGACCGAGCTTTCGCGGTCAATCCCGGAATTGCCCCCGGCATCGTTGCCGCCGAGATCGGTCGACCGCTGCCTGCCTACGATGTGCGACCGCGCCTGCTGGCAGGGACCGCGGCTGCGGCGGCGATCACCGGCGCGACCATCGTCACGGCCCAACAGCTTCGCTCCGGCAACATCCGCGGCGAGAGCGCGGTCCGGCGATCGCAGAACCGGATCCAGCCCGCCCGCCACGTGCCCCCGCCGCAGGCGCTCACCAGCCGGGAAGGAAGGCTCGGCGACAATCCGCTGCGCGCCGCCGGCCGTGCACCAAGCTCCACCGGCCAAGGCACGCAAGAAGGACAGCAGCCGCGGCTGCAGCAAGGCCAGCAGCAACCGCGGCAGCAACCGGCCGGCCGTGCCGGCGAGCGGATGCCGCCGACCACCGGACAGGCGCCGCGGCAGCAGGCGCCGCGGCAGCAACCGCTGCAGCAGCAGGGCCAGCAGCGGCAAAGCCCGGCGCTGCAGCAACCCCGGCAGGGCAGACAGGAGCTGGGACGCCAGCAGACGCAGCCGCAGCCACGATCGGGCACGGAAGGTCGCGGCAACGCCCAGCAGCGGCAACAGAGCGAGCAGCGCAATCTGGAGCAGCATCAGCAGAACGAGCGCCGCGCCGTCGAGCCGCAACGAGGGCGGCAGGAGCCGGGAACGCAAGGCCGCGGCACTGGCCCTGCGCGGTCGATGCAAAACGAGCGCCGCGCAACCGAGCCGCAGCGGGGACGCCAGGAATTCGGGACGCAAGGACGCGGCGCGGGCGCTGAGCGGCCGATGCAGAACGAGCGCCGCGCAGTGGGGCCCCAGCGCGGGCGGCCGGAGCTCGGCACCCAAGGCCGCGCCGCCGGGGGAAGCCGTGCAATGCCGCCAGGCCCGGGGCGAGCGATGCCCAGCACCGAAGGCAGGGGTGGGGGTGGTCCGGTGCGTCAGCCTGGCGGCGGGGCCGGCGCGATGCGCGGACCTGCCGGCGGTGGCCCCTCCGCCGGAGCGATGCATCCGGGCGGTGGCGGCGGTGGACCGGCAGGCGGTGCGGGAGCGCGCGGCCGCGGGCCGCACTGAGCGGCGAGCTGCGAGCCGGACAGTGACGAGCATGGGCGGCCGGGCCGCCCATGCTTTCGAGTGAACGCTGGGCGATCAGCTCACCAGCACGTTCTTGAACTGCCAGGCGTCGGTTGTGTCCACATCCTCGGGGAACAGCTCGCCGCGGCCGGCGAGCGGCGTCCAATCCGTATAGCGTCCGACCACCGGCCCGAGATAGGGCCGCTGCAGCTCGAGGCAGCGGCGGAAATCCATCTCGTCGGCCTCGACGATGCCGCGATCGGGATTTTCCAGCATCCAGATGATGCCGGCGAGGACCGCCGAGGTCACCTGCAGCCCGGTCGCGTTCTGGTAGGGCGCGAGCCGCCGCGTCTCCTCGATCGAGAGCTGCGAGCCGTACCAGTAGGCGTTCCTGGCGTGCCCGTAGAGCAGCACGCCCAGTTCGTCGATGCCGTCGACGATGTCCTCCTCGGAGAGGATGTGCCAGGTCTGTTGCGGCTTCCACTGCGCGCCCGCGAGCTCGTGCAGCGACAGCACCGCGTCGTCGCAGGGGTGATAGGCGTAGTGGCATGTCGGCCGGTAGACCACCCGGCCGCCCTCGCGCAGGGTGAAATAGTCGGCGATCGAGATCGCCTCGTTGTGGGTCACCAGGAATCCGTGCTGGGCCTGCGCCGTCGGCGTCCAGGAACGCACGCGCGTGCCGGCGCCGGGACGGTGCAGATAGATCGCGGCGTCGCAGCCGAAATCGTGGCGCGCCGCGCCGGGCGGCATCGCCTTCTCGTGCGTGCCCCAGCCGAGCTCGGAGGGCTGCATCCCCTCGGCGACGAATCCTTCGACCGACCAGGTGTTGACGAACTTGCCCACGGGCTTCGGCGCGCGCGCGCGCTGGGTGTCGCGCTCGGCGATATGGATGCCCTTGACCCCGACCCGCTGCATCAGCCGCGCCCAGTCGTCCCGGGATTGCGGCTCGACGAAGTCGAGCTCGAGCTCGACGGCGACATCGAGCAGCGCCTGCTTCACCATCCAGGAGACCATGCCGGGATTGGCGCCGCAGCAGCTCACGGCGGTGACGCCGCCCGGACGCCGCCGGCGCAGCTCCAGCACCCCCTCGCGCAGCGCGTAATTGGAGCGCTCCGACGGCGAGCGGTTGCGGTCGGTGTAGAGGCCCGGCCAGGGCTCCACCACCGTGTCGATGTAGAAGACGTCGAGATCCTTGCAGAGCTCCATCAGCTCGACCGAGGAGGTATCGACCGACAGGTTGACGACCATGCCGCGGCCCGGCCCCACCGTGAGCAGCGGGGTGAGCACGGCGCGATAGTTCTCCCTGGTCAACGCCTGGTGAATGAACCGGATCTGTCGCTCGTCCAGCAGATGGCGGTCACGGTCGTCGGGGGCGATGACCACGAACTTGGAGCGGTCGAACGCGAGATGCCGCTCGATCAGCGGCAGCGTGCCCTTGCCGATCGATCCGAAACCGATCATCACGATCGGGCCTTCGAAACGCGCGTGCAGCGGCCAATCTCGGGGCGTGCGGGTGAGGGCGTTCATGCGCTTCTCTCCGGGAAAAGCCGGGCCGGCACGCCCGCAGGCGTGCCGGCTCGTGGCAGCGAGCTCAGATGTGGTAGGTCTTCAGCGGGGCAAAGCCGTTGAAGGCGACGGCGGCGTAGGTCGCGGTATAGGCGCCCGTGCCCTCGATCAGCACCCTGTCGCCGATCTCCAGGCTCACCGGCAGGTCGTACGGCTTCTTCTCGTACATCACGTCGACCGAGTCACAGGTAGGCCCGGCCAGCACGCAGGGTCCGACCATATCGCCGTCGCGCGGGGTGCGGATCGGGTAGCGAATCATCTCGTCGGTGGTCTCGGCGAGACCGCCGAACTTGCCGATGTCCAGGTAGACCCAACGGGTCTCGTCCTGCGCGCTCTTGCTGGAGATGAGCACCACCTCCGCCTCGATGATTCCCGCATCGCCGACCATGCCGCGACCCGGCTCGATGATCGTGTCGGGGATGCGGTTGCCGAAATGCTTGCGCAACGCGCGGAAGATCGAGCGGCCGTAGGCTTTCACCGGCGGCACCTCCTTCTGGTACTTCACCGGGAAGCCGCCGCCGAGGTTGACCATCGCCAGGTTGATCCCCCGCTCGGCGCAGGCGCGGAAGATGTCGGCGGCGCATTTGAGCGCCCCGTCCCACGACTGGGTGCGCGGCTGCTGCGAGCCGACGTGGAACGACACGCCGTGCGCGATCAGGCCGAGGCGATGGGCGTGCTCCAGGACATCGACGGCCATGGCGGGGTCGCAGCCGAACTTGCGCGACAGCGGCCATTCGGCTCCGGCACAGTCGTGCAGGAAGCGGCAGAACACGCGGGCGCCCGGCGCGGCGCGGGCGACCTTCTCGACCTCGGCCACGCAATCGACCGCGAACAGCCGCACCCCCAGCGCATAGGCGCGGGCGATGTCGCGCTCCTTCTTGATGGTGTTGCCGAACGAGATGCGCTCCGCCGGCGCGCCGGCGGCGAGCGCGAGCTCGACCTCGGTCACCGAGGCGGCGTCGAAGCTCGAGCCGAGCGAGGCGAGCAGCGAGAGCACCTGGGGCGCCGGGTTGGCCTTCACCGCATAGAAGACCCGGGTGTCGGGCAGCGCCTTGGCGAAGGAGAGATAATTGTCCCGCACCACGTCGAGGTCGACGACGAGGCAAGGGCCGTCGTCCACCCTGGTGCGGAGGAAATCACGGATGCGCGCGGTCATGGGCGCTCTCCCCATGCAGCTCAAAGAGCCGCCCGGTGCCTCGGGTGGAGGGGCTCGCCCGCGGGTGCGCGATGGGGACGCACCGGCGACGTGGGCTCTCGACCCGCTGTGTGCTGCCTTGGATTGGAATGGGGGGTCCCCGTTCCGCACGGCCGGCAATGATGAACAAGCCTCTACGGTAACCCGCGCCGGCTGGTGGAAGGCCGGCAGAGACCAGAGAAGCCCGCTCCGTCGTTGCTTTAAGCCGCGTCCCCCGTTGAGCGCGGGGTATGCCGGTTTCGCCTCCGGCTGCCGGTCAAGTGTTTTCGGAGCTTCGACGATCGCCCGCGATCAGTCTCACCGACTCGACGCTGCGATCTCGCTCCGGGCGGCTGTCCGGCCTCTTGTCCGGATGCCCACCGACCGACACACGGCCACAGGCACGTGCGAAATTGGGCAATCGCGCACATAAGCGATATGCGCCCGCTTGACAAGCAATATGCGCGCGCATGGCGAAGATTTTTTGAACAATCCACGGCTAAGCGAGTCGGGAACGCGAATTTCTTAAGCCGAGGTGAACGAGAAGCCGGCGGCGAGTCAGCCGCGCGTGGTGAAAGGCTCGACTCGGCGGGCGCTGCGAATGAACGCGACCATCACCGCGATGCCGCAGAGGAAGAACAGTCCCTGCATGATGCGCTCGCCGTAGGAGCCGAGCTCGAACAGGCTCGCGAGCGCCCAGCCGCCGGCGAAGGCGGCGCCGAACACCTCGGCTCCGATGAGGATCGCCGCGCTGATCACGGTGAGGATGCTTTGCCAGGCGATCCGGGGGTTGTCGCCGGCTGGAGCTGCATTCATCAATCTGGCTCCCTGCGCGGCACGATTGCTCGGTCCGGGGTGCGGCGGAATGAAGGCGGGGGACCTGCGCTCACGCTGCGTCCCGGCTCGCCCGGCCGCCGATCAGGCCCGATTCGACCAGCGCTGCACGGATGCGCTCGACCTCGGCGCGCGCAAGCTTTACGAGCGGCGGCCGCACGATCGCGCGCGGCAGCCGGCCGAGCAGAACGAGCGCTTCCTTCATGCGGTTGTGCATGTCGGCCCAGGGATCGGCATAGAAGACCCGGGCAAGCGGATAGATGCGATCGTTGAGCGCGCGCGCCCGCGCCAGGTCGTCGGCGCTTACCGCCCGGAACAGCTCGGCCTGCAGGTCGGCGATGACGCTGCCGCTGCCGGAGAGGAGCCCGTTGCAGCCGAGCACCAGCGAGCTCAGGAGCCAGGCGCTGTGGGTGGTGAGCACGTTCACCGGACGCGGCAGGCTCTGCAGCGTGCGGATGTGCATCTCGTGCTGCGGCACATTGCCCGCCCAATCCTTGATGGCGCGAATCGTCGGCATCTGCTCGACCATCCTGAGCAGGGTGTCGCGCGGGTAGCCCTGGCCGGTGGCGAGCGGGTACTGGAAGGCGATGATCGGCAGGTCGGTGGCGTCGGCGATGCGCCGGAAATGCGCAACCGTCATCTCCGGCGACTGGCCAAGCGTGAACGGCGCCGGCGGGAACACCAGCAGCGCCGACGCACCGCCCGCAGCGGCCATGCGCGCGATCCGCGCGGCCTCGATGCTGCCGTCGGCCCACACCCCATTGACCAGCGGCAGCCGGCTGCCGATCTCGTCCTGCGCGATCTCGAGCACGCGTCGCTGCTCATCGAAGCTGCAGGAGGCGACCTCGGTCGAATGCGCATTTATGGTGAGCGCGGAGATGCCCTCGGTCGCTGCTACATCCCGCAGGTGGCCGCGGAAGCTCTTCTCGTCGATCGAGAGATCCTCGTGAAACGGCAGCAATACGGCCGGGATGACGCCGTGCGGCAGATAAGAGGTGTGGCGGGGCATCTGCAGGTCTCTCCTTGGGCAGCGGCTGGTCCATCGGCCGGATCGGCGCGCCGCTCTATATATAGGAGGCGCGCCGGAGAGGCGAGTTCACCGCTCCCGCGCGCCGGCGCTGCCGCTGCTCGCGCCTCCTTCGGCTCGGCGCATCGGCCCGCGCGGCGGTTGATTTGGCGGCGAATCCGCCCATATTCGCTCCCCCATGAGCACCGGCTCGTTGTTTCACCCGGCGGTCGCCGACTGGTTTCAATCCACCTTCGCAGCGCCGACCGCGGCGCAGCTCGAGGCGTGGCCCGCTTTCCAGGCCGGCCGGCATGTGCTCATCGCCGCGCCGACCGGCTCCGGCAAGACGCTCGCGGCATTCCTCGCGGCAATCGACCGCCTCGTGCGCCAGGGGCTCGACGGCGGGCTCCCCGACGAGACGCAGATCGTCTACGTCTCGCCGCTGAAGGCGCTGTCCAACGACATCAACCGCAACCTGGAAGTGCCGCTGGCCGGGATTGGCGAAGCCCTGCGCGCGCGCGGCCTCCCCGGCCTCGACATCCGCACCTGGGTGCGCACCGGCGACACCTCGCCGGGCGAGCGCGAGCGGATGCGACGGCGGCCGCCGCACATCGTCGTCACGACGCCGGAGTCGCTCTACATCCTGCTCGGCTCCCAATCCGGCCGCACGATGCTGGCGACCACGCGCACGGTGATCGTCGACGAAATCCATGCCATGGCGGCGAACAAGCGCGGCACCCACCTGGCGCTGTCGCTCGAGCGCTTGAGCGCGCTGTGCGGCGACCGGCTGCAGCGCCTCGGCCTCTCCGCGACGCAGAAGCCCGTCGAGACCGTGGCACGCTTCCTGGTGGGGAGCGCCGCTTCAGGCGCGCCCGAGCCGGCCTGCACCGTCATCGACAGCGGCTACCGCCGCGCCCGCGATGTCGCGATCGAGGTGCCGGATTCCCCGCTCGAAGCGGTGATGTCGGCCGAGGTATGGGAGCAGGTCTATCAGCGGCTTGCCGAATTGATCGAGGCCCACCGCACCACGCTCGTCTTCGTCAACACCCGCCGGATGGTCGAGCGCGTCGCCCGCCGGCTCTCCGAGCGGCTCGGCGAAGCCGCGGTGGCCGCGCACCACGGCAGCCTCGCCAAGGAGCTGCGCCTCGACGCCGAGCAGCGCCTCAAGCACGGCAAGCTCAGGGCGCTGGTGGCAACCGCCTCGCTCGAGCTCGGCATCGACATCGGCGAGGTGGATCTGGTCTGCCAGCTCGGGTCGCCGCGCTCGATCGCGAGCTTTCTGCAGCGGGTCGGCCGCTCCGGCCATGCCGTCGACGGCACCCCCAAAGGCCGCCTGTTTCCGCTCTCGCGCGACGACCTCGTGGAATCGGCGGCGCTGCTCGACAGCGTGCGGCGCGGCGAGCTCGACCGGCTGGCGATCCCGGAGCAGGCGCTCGACGTCCTGGCGCAGCAGGTTGTGGCCGAGGTCGCCGCCCGCGAATGGAAGGAGGACGAGCTCTACGCCCGCTTCCGCCGTGCCTGGCCGTATCGCGCGCTGCCGCGCGAGGATTTCGCCGCCGTGGTGGCCATGCTGGCCGAAGGGTTCAGCACCCGGCGCGGCCGGCGCGGGGCGCTCATCCACCATGACGGCGTCAACCGCCTCCTGCGCGGCCGGCGCGGCGCCCGGCTGACGGCGCTCACCTCGGGCGGCACGATCCCCGACAACGCCGATTATCAGGTGCTGCTCGAGCCCGAGAACAGCTTCATCGGCACCTTGAACGAGGACTTCGCGGTCGAGAGCATGGCCGGCGACATCTTCCAGCTCGGCAACAAGAGCTACCGGATCATCCGCGTCGAGCGCAGCACGGTGCGGGTCGAGGACGCGCAGGGCCTGCCGCCTACGCTTCCCTTCTGGCTCGGCGAGGCGCCCGGCCGCAGCGACGAGCTGTCGGCTGCGGTCTCGCGCCTGCGCGGAGAGATTGCCGAACGGCTCGTGGCTGCCGCCGCAACGGCTGGAGCGGCCGATAACGCTGGGAGGAGGGCGTCACCCGAAAGCACGACGGATGGTGCAGCAGCGTCCCCTCCCCCGTTTACGGGGGAGGGACAGGGAGGGGGCGCAAGGCGGCAGAACGAGGACGCCCCCCTCCCCACCCCTCCCCCGCAAGCGGGGGAGGGAGCAGATTCCGCGCGCGGCAGTGCGTTCGTCAAATCAACTGGAGTAGAATCGAATTGCAGCGGAGCACAACCGACCGGCGCCGCAGAGACGGCCGATCAGGCGACGCTGCGCTGGCTCCTCGACGAGGTCGGCATCGCCGAGCCTGCTGCCCGGCAGCTCCTGGAATATCTCCGGGCGGGGCTCGCTGCACTCGGCTGCCTGCCCACGCACGACACCATCGTGCTCGAGCGTTTCTTCGACGAAGCCGGCGGCATGCAGCTCGTCGTCCATTCGCCCTACGGCAGCCGGCTCAACCGCGCCTGGGGGCTCGCGCTGCGCAAGCGTTTCTGCCGCAAGTTCAATTTCGAGCTGCAGGCCGCCGCTACCGAGGACAACATCGTCCTCTCGCTCACCACCGCGCACAGCTTCGAGCTCGGCGAGGTGGCGCGCTACCTGCATTCGGCGACGGTACGGCCG
>DASXAP010000212.1:0-4796 GCA_036406655.1 Xanthobacteraceae bacterium
GCGCCCGCCCCGGGCATCGTCCGGTAGATGCCGAGCACGCGCTGCCGCGCCCGATCGAGCAGCTTGATCACCCGCCCGCTGTGGCGGATCGGCTCGCCCGCATGCGCTTCCTCGACGACGCGCACGAGCGCGCGGTCGCCCGCGCCGGCGATCTCGCCGCGACGCGCGTTGCGGGGGATGCGCAGGCGAATCCGCGGGGCGGGGCCGTGCTCGGCCTCGTCCCATTCGGCCGGCTGGGCGATGAGCTCGCCATCGGCATCGCGCCCGCTCACGTCGGCGACGACCACCTGCGGCAGGCTGCCGGGGTGGTGCAGCTTCCTGCGGCGGCGCTCGAGCCGGCCCTCGTCGGCGAGCTCGCGCAGCACGCCCTTCAGTCGCGCGCGGTCGGCATTCTTCAGCCCGAAGGCGCGCGCGATCTCCCGGGTGCCGAGCTTTCCCGGCTCTCTGCCGACGAAGGCGAGTATGTCGTCCTTGGAAGGGAATCCGATCCTGGTGGAAGCGCGTTTCACGGAAGAGCCTGGCGCGGGCCCGGCAAGCGGGGCAGGGAACGCTGCGGCACCGCTGCGTGTCTCCCAAAATTCTCCGGTCGCCCGCGGCACGATTCGGCGGTCGTCCGCCGCACGATTGGTCGTTCGAGCCGCATGGCTGCGCCGGACGGGATCTGCTCCCTCCCCCGCATAGCGCGGCGAAGACGCGCGTAAACGCGCTTATGCCGGGGGAGGGTTGGGGTGGGGGGACAGTCGCGATGGGCTCGTTTGTTGCGCCCCCTCCCTGTCCCTCCCCCCCAGGCGGGGGAGGGAACGCTGTCGCGCCGCCGCGGCTCAATTTCACCGGGACGCGGGCGAGCACGGCAATGAGCACCTGCCGGGTCGGCCGCGAAGCGGCTCATGCGCTGTCCTTGGTCTTGCCTGTCTGGCGCGCCGGCTTCTTCTTCGCCGCGCTCGTCACCGCAGCCTTCGCCCCGCGCTTCGCCGGCTGCGACTTCGGCGCGCTCGCGGCAGCCGTTGCGGGCGCGGCCGGGCTTGCGGCGCGGCGCGGCTTCGCCGCTTTCTTCCTGCCGCCGCCGCGGGCGGCGCGGGCCTCGAGGAGGCCTACGGCCTGCTCGAGCGTGACCTCCTCGGGCGCGAGGTCGGGCGGGAGAGTGGCGTTCAAGCCCGCGTGGGCAACGTAGGGCCCGTAGCGGCCGCGCCTGACCACGATCGGTCCGCCGTTGTCGGGATGCTCGCCGAGCGCACGGCCGGGATCGGCGCCGAAACGGGTGCGGCGGCCGCCTCCGTCGCGTTTCTCGCCGATCAGCGCCACCGCCCGGTTGAGCCCGACGCTGAGCACGTCCTCGTCCGGCGTCAGGTTGGCGTAGGTCTTGCCGTGCTGCACGTAGGGGCCGAAGCGGCCGATGCCGGCGAGGATCGGCGCGCCGTCCTCGGGATGCCGGCCGACCTCGCGCGGCAGCGACAGAAGGCCGAGCGCACGCTCGAGGCCGACGTCGTCGGGCGAGACGCCCTTCGGCACGCCGGCGCGCTTGGGCTTCTGGCCGTCGACCGCCTCGCCGAGCTGGACATAGGGCCCGAAGCGGCCGCTGCGCAGCGTGACCTCGAGGCCGGTCGCCGGGTCCTCGCCGAGCTTGCGCAAGCCGGAATCGGCGCCGTTGCCGCCGTTGCCGGGGGCGAGCTGCCGGGTATAGCGGCACTCCGGATAATTGGTGCAGCCGATGAAGCCGCCGAACTTGCCGAGCTTGAGGGAGAGCCGCCCGCTCGCGCAGCTCGGGCACTTGCGCGGATCGCTGCCGTCGGCGCGGGGCGGGAACAGGTGCGGGGCGAGCATCTCGTCCAGCGCATCGATGACCTCGGCGACGCGCAGCTCCTTGATGTCGCCGACCGCGGCGGTGAACTCGCGCCAGAAGTCGCGCAAGAGGTCGCGCCAGGCGATCTCGTTGTTGGAGATGCGGTCGAGCTGCTCCTCGAGGTCGGCGGTGAAGCCGTACTCGACGTAGCGTGCAAAGAAGCTTTCCAGGAACGCGGTCAGCACCCGGCCCTTGTCCTCGGGAAGGAGCCGCTTGCGCTCGAGCCGCACATAGCCGCGGTCCCTGAGCACCTGCAGGATCGAGGCGTAGGTCGAGGGCCGGCCGATGCCGAGCTCCTCCATGCGCTTGACCAGCGAGGCTTCCGAGTAGCGCGGCGGCGGCTCGGTGAAATGCTGGCTCGCGTCGATCCGCCGCTTGGCGAGCCGCTCGCCGGCGCGCATCTCCGGCAGCCGCCGGCTCTCCTCGTCCTCGCTCGGCTCGTCGTCGTCCTCGTGATAGAGGGTGAGAAAGCCGTCGAACTTCACCACCGTCCCGGTCGCCCGCAGCTCGATCAGGCGCCTGCGCGGTTCCGCCACCGCCGCGGTGATGTCGGCGGTCGTGCGCTCGAGCTCGGCCGATTCCATCTGGCTCGCCATCATCCGCTGCCAGACGAGCTCGTAGAGCCGCGCCTGCTCGGCATTGAGGAACCGCTTCAGCTCGCGGGGGCGGCGGGCGGGATCGGTGGGCCGGATCGCCTCGTGCGCCTCCTGCGCGTTCTTCGCCCGGGTCTGGTAGCGGCGGGCGGCGGCGGGCAGGTAGCGCTCGCCGTAATCGGTGCCGATGAGGCGCCGCGCCGCGCTGATCGCCTCGGGGGCGATGTCGACGCCGTCGGTGCGCATATAGGTGATGAGGCCTACGGTGTCGCCCTCGATGTCGACGCCCTCGTAGAGGCGCTGGGCGATCCGCATCGTATGCGAGGGGGCGAAGCCGAATTTGCGGCTCGCCTCCTGCTGCAGCGTCGAGGTGGTGAAGGGCGGCGGCGGGTTGCGCCGTGCGGGCCTGGCCTCGACATTGGCGACGGTGAAAGCCGCGCGCTCGAGCGCCTGTCTGAAGGCTTCCGCCTCCGCTCCCGAGCCGACATCGAGGCGCTGGATCTTCTCGCCGTCGGCGCCGACGAGGCGGGCTTCGAACTCGTCGCCGCGCGGGGTGGCGAGGGTGGCGACGAGCGACCAGTATTCGCGCGGCACGAACTTCTCGATCTCGAGCTCGCGGTCGCAGACGAGCCGCAGCGCCACCGACTGCACCCGGCCGGCGGAGCGCGCCCCGGGAAGCTTGCGCCACAGGACCGGCGAGAGGGTGAAGCCGACGAGGTAGTCCAGCGCCCGGCGGGCGAGATAGGCGTCCACCAGCGCGCCGTCGATCTTGCGCGGGTGGCGCATCGCATCGAGCACCGCCTGCCGGGTGATGGCGTTGAACACCACCCGCTCGACCGGGAGCTTGCGCAGCGCGTTCTTCTGCTTGAGCACCTCGAGCACGTGCCAGGAGATCGCTTCGCCCTCGCGGTCGGGGTCGGTGGCGAGGATGAGCTTGCTCGCCCCTTTCACCGCGCGGGCTATGTCATTGAGGCGCTTCTGCGACTTGTCGTCGACCTCCCAGATCATGCGGAAATCGTGGTCGGGGTCGACCGAGCCGTCCTTGGCGGGGAGGTCGCGCACGTGCCCGAAGGAGGCGAGGACCTCGTAGCCCGAGCCGAGATACTTGTTGATCGCCTTGGCCTTGGCGGGCGATTCGACGACAACGATATTCATGCATTTCCAATTAGTTAACCGCCCATTCGGGGGCGGGCGGGGAAATCGGCCCGCGGTTGTCGCGGCCGCAGATGGGATTGTCAACCCTCCCTGTCAAACCGGGGCGGGGGCGCGAAGGCCCCTTGCGCGGCGCAAAGCCGGTGCCGCCGGAGCCGCAGCGAGCCGCCATTCACAATATCGTCATGGCCAGCCTCGTGCTGCCTCGTGCCGGCCATCTCGTTCCTGAATCGGGATCGCCGGGACCGGCCCGGCGATGCCAGCCGAAGGAGAATTTCCCCGATCGCACCGTGACTTGGCGGCTCATCCGGGCGCTCCGCTCGAGCCGGCGGGGGGAGCGGGCTCCGGCAGCGCTTCGGGGTTGACCCGCCAGGCAACGAGCGTGATCCGCCTGAGCGTGAGCACGCCGTCCTTCTCCGACCAGTCGGCCAAGTGCCTCCCTGCCGCCGTTCCCGGCTCTCCGAGTCGGCGGGCCTCGGCGATCTCCTCGATGCAGGAGCAGGCCACGGGCCAGTGCCGGGCGGCGCAGGCGAGCGCATCGCCGCGACAGCCGCGGCCGCGGCGGCAGACCCGCTCGGCGCAGAGCCGCCACAGCCCGAGCCGGGCGTGGGCGGCGGTGATGACCTCGGCGATGACCGGGCTCTCCGCTGCGCGCCGCCGCAGGTCGTCGGCGGCACGGCGCTGCGCCTCGGCGATCTTCGCCGGGTCCGGCTGCCCCGCCTTTGCCGGCGCGGGCGCCTGCGGCGCGGACTTGCCGCGCTGCGGGCCGCCGTTCAATGGGTTCGTTCTGCCGAATGGCTTCGTTCTGCCGATCAGGCTTTCTCCGCCGATCCGCTCCTCGCGCTTCGGCAAATACATCGTCGCCGCCCGGTCCTGCATCACCCAGCACCTCTCGTTTCCGCGGCGCGTCTGCGCCCGGATGTTGCAACTTTCTTTCACCTGCCCCGATCGAGGGGCGGGTGAAGCGCCGAGAGTTGCCCGGGTGCAGCGGCACCCGGCGGCCTGCCAGTTGCGACGAAGACGCGCGTGAACGCGCTTTCGTCCGGGCAGGCCGGGCGCCTGGCGAGGCGCCCTCGCGTCTCCGGCGGGAGACGCTGCACCTCTCGGCGCTCCACCCGGCGATTTTCTGGCTCGGGTCCGCGCTCACGACCCGCCATTTCCTGCGGGACGGGATTGCGAGCTCCTCGCGCCGGGTCGTAGTGCCCGGTGGG
>DASXAP010000213.1:0-1898 GCA_036406655.1 Xanthobacteraceae bacterium
ACTTGACCCAGTCGCGCCCGCGTCCGGAACGGTACGGGCTGTCCTTGCGCTTCGACACCACGCCCTCCAGCGCCATGTTGCAGGCCGCCTTGAAGAAGTCGCCGCCTTCCGCGTCGTGATGGTCGCTGTAGGCCAGCGCGCCGTCCCGCGGCCTGGCGAACAGCGTATCACGCAGGACCTGCTTGCGCTGGACCAGCGGCAGGTCGCGCAGGTCCTGCCCGTCCAGGTACGGCACGTCGAACAGGTAGAATACCATCCGCCGGTCGTTGCCCTCCGACAATGCGCGCTGCAGGCTGGAAAAGCTGCTGAGGCCGTTCTCGTCCGGCACCACGACCTCGCCGTCGAACCACGCGGACTTGATCCTGGTCTTGCCGAGCGCCTTCGCGATGCTCGGGAACTTCTTCGTCCAGTCGAGCCCGGAGCGGGTGATCATCTTGATCCTGCCGTCCTCGATGCGCGCGCCCATGCGATAGCCGTCGAACTTGACCTCGTGGATCCAGTTGCTGCCGCCGGGCGGCGCGTCGACCAGGGTCGTGAGCTCGGGCTCGATGATAGCCGGCAGCCTGGCTGGCTTGCCGCGCGCCTCCGCCTCCATGGCCGCGACATTCTTCTTCATGGCCGCGGGCGAGCGCTCCGAGCTCCACTGCGGCCCGCCGCCTTCGGCGATCTGGCGCATGGTGCGGCCGGTCTTGACGCTGGTGGCGTTGGCGATCGCAGCATCGCCCTGGCCGGGCCTGGCCCAGCGGTCGTTCTTCTTGATCAGCAGCCAGTTGTGGCGGGCCTTCCGGCCCTTGCCCTGGTCGCGGTCCGCCATGCGGATGAGGCTGAAGCCGCCTTTCAGGCGCTCGCCTTCGAATTCGAAGCTGATGTGCCCTTTCTTGTGCGCCTTCGCGGGGTCGCCCTCCGGCCTCCAATGACCGCGGTCCCACAGCATCACCGTGCCGCCGCCATATTCGCCCTGCGGGATCGTGCCTTCGAACGTGCCATACTCGATCGGATGATCCTCGACCTCGACCGCCAGCCGGCGGTCCTTGGGGTCGAGGCTGGGGCCGCGGGTCACCGCCCAGCTCTTGTAGACGCCGTCGACCTCGAGCCTGAGATCGAAATGCAGCCGGCGCGCCGCGTGCAATTGCATGACGTAGCGATGGTCTCCGCTCGGCGCCCGGCCTTCGCCGCTCGGCTCCGGCGTGACGGAGAAATCGCGCTTCTTGCGGTAGAGCGAGAGCTTGCCGTTGCCCCGCATGCCGGTCACTCCCGCACGCGCGGAGGCTCGCCGCCACGTCCCGGCTTGAAGATGGGACGGGACATGGTGGCAAGCGCCTTCGTCGCACCGGGTTCGCGCGCGACGAGGCGCGCGAAACGGAAGTTTACTTGGGCCCGCAGGATGGCTGGAACGGATCGGCGTTCGGCGAATACGGGCTCATGTTCATGATCCCGGTGGCGTCGGGATAGCCGCCCTTGCAGGAGGCGACTTCGTAGGCATACCCCTTGCCGGTGGTGCTGCAGCCCGCGAGCGACACGACGATGCCCGCGATCAGCGCGAGACCAGGCAACTTGACACAGCGATGCATGGTTTCCTCGTCCGATTGGGTGACTGTCCCGGACCAGCCGGGCTGACGGACGGCTGGATTGCCGAACAACCCCGATCGCCGCCGCCGGTTCCCGCGCCGGCGGCGCAGATGACCTAGAGCCGGGCCTGCAGGTCACGCGCCATCTCCAGGTGATGGCGCACGGTCGGCAAGGCCTCGTTCGCGATCGATGCCGTCTCACGTCCGCTCGCGGCCTGGGCCTCGAACCTCGCGACCGCCTTTTCGTGCCCGGCCACCATCTCGTCCATGTAGGCGCGATCGAACGATGCGGCGTCGATGGTGCGCAGCCGCTCGATTGCGTTGGCGTCC
>DASXAP010000214.1:0-11493 GCA_036406655.1 Xanthobacteraceae bacterium
GCAATAGTTCCAAGACGCGGTCGTGCAGATTGAGTTGAGTCGTGTAGCGGGCAGTCGAGCCCACAGCTTCACGGTACCGTCGAATCCCGAAGGGACGATTCGTTGACGAAGGTCAGAAAACTCATTGCGCAAGCCGTCAAAGCAAGAATAAAGGGCGACTATGCGCGCGCTCGCGTGTTAATTGAATTTGCCATTACGCGGATGGATCAGCTGAGGCTCGCTGTCACTGACCAGCCAGTAGAGCGCACAACCCAAGCAACCCGCACCGTCCAGCCGCCGCACGACTCGGACAGGCAGCGTGTGAGGTAGGGAAGACACAGCCCGAGAGACTTTGACGGACGCCTCCGCGCCATTTCCCGCTGCCGCGGGTTTTCACGCCCTCCTTGACCACCAAGCTCGGCTGCTATGGAATCTTTCGTTCATCAACCCCCCGGTTGATGAGCCTGGGAAGCCCCGGCCGTGTTCACCATCCGGCCGGGGCTTTTCCGTTTCCGGCTTCTCGATTCCTCCAGCTTCGCCAACCCATCACGCAGCATGACCGACAACCCTCCACGCCGTTTCCCGCCGCCGTGGACGCTCTACGAAAACCCGGAAAGCTTCGTCGTGCTCGACGCCAACGGGCACGCCCTGGCCTATGTCTATTTCGAGGACGAGCGCGGCCGCCGCGAGGTCATGAAGTTGATCTCGCGGCGCCGCCGGGCAACCGACTGGAAGCTTTGCGAGGAGACCTCGCCGGCAAGCATTCGATCCGAATAAACGATCAGTGGCGGATCGTATTCCGGTGGAGCAATGAGGGGCCGGAGGAGGTCGAGATCGTGGATTATCACTGAAAGGCGCGCGGCCATGGCCAAGAAGCTTCCCCCTGTTCATCCCGGCGAGGTCCTGCGCGAGGAATTCCTTCGCCCCCTGAACCTCTCGCCTTATGCAGTGGCTCGTGCTGTCGGCGTGCCGCGCACGCGCATTGAGCGGCTGGCCAATGAGCAGACTCCCGTGACCGCCGATACCGCGCTGCGGCTGGGGAGATATTTCGGCACCTCAGCCGCGTTCTGGATGGGCATCCAGACACAGTATGATCTCGAGCGGGCCGAGGACGAGCTGGGTGCCACGCTGCGCAAGATCGCGCCGGCGCGCGAAGCCAAGCCCGCAGCGTGACCGAAGCCCGACCTGAAGGCGGTCCGCGCCATCCGGATCGTCCTTGCCACTGCGCCCTTTCCCTGTCGCCTGATTGTCGCGCCTCCTCGCTTGCGGCGCGGCGGGCAAAGCGCCTACGCTCGCGCGCTCCTCTCCCACGGGAGGCCGCATGACGCTCGATCCGGTCTGGCTGTCGCGGCTGCAATGGGCGTGGGTGATCGCCTGGCACATCCTGCTGCCGGCGTTCACCGTGGGGCTCGCCTCCTACATCGCCGTCCTCGAAGGGCTGCACCTCTTCAGCCGGCGCGAGATCTTCCTCCGCGTCTCCGGATTCTGGGTCCGCATCTTCGCCGTCTCCTTCGGCATGGGCGTCGTCTCGGGCATCATCATGCCGTTCCAGTTCGGCACCAACTGGAGCCGGTTCACCGACGCCACCGCCGACGTCCTCTCCCCGCTGATGGCCTATGAGGGCCTCATCGCCTTCTTCCTCGAGGCCTCGTTCCTCGGCGTGCTCCTGTTCGGCCGCCGCCTGGTGCCGGCCTGGGCGCACTTCCTCGCGGCGGTGATGGTGGCAGCCGGCACGCTCGCCTCGTCGTTCTGGATCCTCGCCACCAACAGCTGGATGCAGACACCGCAGGGCTACGCGCTGCGCGAGGGCCGCTTCCTGCCGGCGGACTGGACGGCCATCGTCTTCAACCCGTCGTTCCCCTACCGCCTCGCCCACAACGTCACCGCCTTCTACATCACCACCGGCTTCGTCGTGCTCGCCGTCGGCGCCTTTCTCCTGCGCCGCGAGAAGGCGGTCGAGGAGGCGCGGCTGATGGTGCGCATGGCGCTCGACCTCCTCGTCGTGCTGGTGCCGCTGCAGGTCTTTCTCGGCGACCTGCACGGCCTCAACACGCTCGAATACCAGCCGGCCAAGGTCGCCGCCCTCGAGGGGCGCTACGACACCGTCCGCCCCATGCCGCTCACGCTGTTCGGCATCCCCGACGACGCCGCGGCGGTGATGCGCTACGCGGTCGAGGTCCCCCGCCTCGGCAGCCTGATCCTGACCCATTCCTGGGACGGCACCATCAAGGGGCTCGCCGAGTGGCCCGCCGACGAGCGGCCGCCGGTCGCGGCGCCGTTCTTCGCCTTCCGCATCATGGTCGGCATCGGGCTCCTCATGCTGGTTGTCGTGATCTGGGGCCAGGTGCTGCTGCGATGGGGCGGGCGCATCTGGCGCGCGGACCTCTTCCTGCGCCTGTGCCAGTGGGCGGCGCCGGCGGGCTTCATCGCCGTCGTCGCCGGCTGGGTGGTGACCGAGGTCGGGCGGCAGCCGTGGACCGTGTACGGCCTCCTGCGCACCGCCGATTCGGTGTCGCCCTCGCTCACCGGCAGCGACGTGGCGATCTCGCTTGCGCTCTACGTCGTGGTCTACCTGATCATGTTCCCGACCGGGATCGGCTTCATGGCCTCGCTGGTGCGCCGGGGACCGCAGGAAGGGGGGCTCGAGCCGTGGCTGATCGAGAGCGGCAGGCCCGAGCGCCCGTTCGAGCGCGCCGCCGCGCTCCCGGCGCCCGAGCAGCGTTGAGGACGCGGCGATGGCGCTCGACCTCGTCCCGATCTGGACCATCCTCATCGGGCTTGCGGTCTTCTACTACGTCGTCTTCGACGGCTTCGATCTGGGCGTGGGCATCCTCTACGGGTTCGCCCGCGACGAGGCCTGGCGCGGCCTCGTCATGAGCTCGATCGCGCCGATCTGGGACGGCAACGAGACCTGGCTCGTCTTCGGCGGGCTGGGCTTGCTCGCGGCGTTCCCGCTCGCCTTCGCGATCATCATGCCGGCGGTCTATTTCCCGATCCTGGTCATGCTCTTGGCGCTCGTGTTCCGCGGCGTCGCCTTCGAGTTCCGCTTCAAGCATCCCGGCCTGCGCCGGTTCTGGGACCGGGCATTCTTTGCCGGCTCGGCGGTGGCCACCTTCGCGCAGGGGGTGGTGCTCGGCACCTTCATCCAGGGCTTCGCCGTGGAGGGCCGCGTCTATGCCGGCACCTCGTTCGACTGGGTGACGCCGTTTGCGCTGGCGACCGGGGTGGCGCTGATGCTCGGATACGCGCTGCTCGGCGCCGGCTGGCTGGTGCTCAAGACCGAAGGCGAGCTGCAGCTCTGGGCCCGCCGCTGCGGCCGCCTCTGCCTCGTCGGCGTGCTCATCGCCATCCTCGCGGTGAGCGTCTGGACCCCGCTCGCGCAGCCGGCCATCGCCCGGCGCTGGTTCTCCTGGCCGAACATCGCGATCCTGTCGCCGGTGCCGATCGTCACCGCGCTCCTCGCACTCGCCGAGTGGCGCGCGCTCGCCCGCGAGCACGAGCTCGTGCCGTTCCTCGGCGCTATCGGGCTGTTCCTGATGTCGTTCATCGGCATCGCCATCAGCCTGTGGCCGATGATCGTGCCCTACCACTACACGCTCTGGCAGGCGGCATCCTCGGAAAGCACCCAGGCCTTCCTGCTGATCGGCACCCTGTTCCTGCTGCCGATCATCCTGATGTACACGGCCTGGTCGTACTGGGTGTTCCGCGGCAAGGTGCGCGCCGAGGCGGGCTACCATTGATCAGCCTTGCCCGGACGCTCGAGCAGCAGGCAGCCGGCGGCGCATCTCGCCCCGCCCCCCGCCGCCGCGGGGCGCGGTCGCGGCCGTCCGCGAGCGGGCGCCTAGTGCGCCGGTTTCAGCCCGAGCGTCCGCGCCAGGGCGGCGAGCTTCTCTCGCTGCTCGCGGACGCTCGCGGCGAACTCGGCCGGGCCGAGCCGCGTCATGATCTGGCCGGTGTCGGCAAGGCGTCTCGCGATGATCGGGTCCTCGGCGGCGCTCCGGAAATCCGCCGCGATGCTCTCCCGCAGCTCGTGCGCCATGCCGCGCGGCCCGAACACGCCGCCAATGCTCTCGAAGGTGAGCGCCGGGTAGCCGGCTTCGCTCGCCGTCGGCACGTCGGGCTCGCTCGGCGCCCGCTGGCGGCTCGTCACCGCCAGCACCTTGAGCCGGCCGGCCCTGCTCAGCGGCTGCACCACCGCGAGCGAGGTCGACAGGACCTGGATGCGGCCCTCGGCGAGGTCGTTCGGCGCGTGCATGATGTCGCGATAGGGCACCTTCACCAGCTCGAGGCCCAGGCTGCGGACGAAGCCGAACAGCAGGAAGTCGGAGATGCCGTTCGCGGCGGCGGCGTTGAGCTTGCCCGGCTGCGCGCGGGCCATCGCCACGAGCTGATCGATCGAATTGACGTTCATGGAGGCCGGCATCGTGACGGCGAGCACCACCTGCGACACGCTCGCGATCGCAACGAGGTCGCGCTCGGGGTCGAAGCCCAGCGTCGCGTGCTGGTAGGGAAGCACGTTGAAGGTGCCGGCGGGCCCGAACCACAGGACGTGGTCGTCACGGGCGCCGACGAAGGCATCGAGCGAGACGAGGCCGTCGCCGCCGGGGCGATTCTCCACCACGACCGGCCTGCTCCAGCGCGCCGACAGGCGCTCGGCGAGGAGGCGGGCGGTCGTGTCGGTCGCGCTCGCCGGGCCGAACGGCAGGATGAAGCGCACCATTCGCGTCGGAAACGCCGGCTGCGCCGCCGCGCCGCCGACAAGCGGCACCCCCGCCGCGATCAGAGCAATCCATGCGATGAACCGGACCATCGAGCCTCCCTCCCGCGGGGACCGATCGGCATCAGCATAGCGCAACCGCCCGGCGGTGCAGCCTCGCATCTTGGTGCGAGCTCGGGGTTGCGGGCCGGCGGAGCGTCCGTCGCAGGGAGGCGTAAGGAGGAGAACGTCTGGTCGGAGTGGCAGGATTTGAACCTGCGACCCCCTCGTCCCGAACGAGGTGCGCTACCAGACTGCGCTACACTCCGACTGGAAGCCGCTTGTATAATCGTGTCCCGCCGCTCCCGCAAGCTCGGCTCCGGGAGACGACGGGCGTGACCGAGCAGCCGGCGACGCAGCTGATCGAGGCCGGTCCCGCGGCGGTGGCGCAGGGCGCCCGGGTGCTCGCAGCCGGCGGCCTCGTCGCGTTTGCGACCGAGACCGTCTATGGGCTCGGCGCCGACGCCACCAACGGCGAGGCGGTAGCGCGCCTCTACGCGGCCAAGGCCCGCCCCTCGTTCAATCCGCTGATCGCGCACGTGGCCGACGCGGCGGCCGCGCGGGCGATCGCCCGCTTCAATCGCGCCGCCGATGCGCTCGCGGCGGCGTTCTGGCCGGGGCCGCTCACGCTGGTGCTGCCCAGGGCTGCCGCCTGCCCGGTGGCGGAGCTCGCGACCGCGGGGCTCGACAGCATCGCCCTGCGGGTGCCGGGCCATCCGCTTGCGCTCGCGCTTCTGCGCGCCTTCGGCCGGCCGGTGGTGGCGCCCTCGGCGAACCGCTCCGGCCACGTCTCGCCCACGACCGCCCGGCACGTGCTCGCCGACCTGCGCGGGCGCGTCGATCTGATCATCGATTCCGGGCCGGCGCCGCTCGGGCTCGAGTCGACCATCATCGCCTGCCTCGAGGAGCCGCTGCTGCTGCGGCCCGGCGCGCTGCCGCGTGCCGCGATCGAGCGGGTGCTGCCGCTCGGGCGCTCCGCAGCGCGGCCCGACGCGATCGAGGAGGGCGCGCTGCCGCTCGCGCCGGGACAGCTCGCCTCGCATTACGCGCCGCGGGCGCGATTGCGGCTCGACGCCCGGAGCGTGGCTGCGGACGAGGCGCTGCTCGCCTTCGGGCCGGCACCGCTCGCCGGCGCCGAGCGTGCGGTGCTCGCGCTCAACCTCTCGGCGCGCGGCGATCTCGTCGAAGCCGCCGCCAACCTGTTCGCGCATCTGCGCGCGCTCGATGCCTGCGGGGCCAAGGCGATCGCGGTGATGCCGGTGCCGCGCGAGGGGCTCGGCGAGGCGATCAACGACCGGCTGCAGCGCGCGGCGGCGCCGCGCTGCGGCGGTTGAGCGGCTTGCCGATTCCGCGTACCTTGAGACTAGTCTGACCAGAAGGAAAGGCGAGTGGCAGAAACCGACACCTGGAAGTTGCAGCATGCGAAGGCGCGCTTCTCGGAGCTTGTCCGGCGCGCGCGCTCGGGTGAACCGCAGCGCGTGACGGTGCACGGCAAGGATGCCGTCATCGTAGCCGACGCCGAACGGTATGAAGTGCGGCCGAAACCGCGCCGAGCACGGACCCTCGCCGGGTTCGTCGAGGCCTCGCGGAAATATCGAGGCGCCGCGCAGGGCATCGATTTCGAGCCCCCACTGGGCATGGAATTCAATCCACGCCCGTTTCGCTTTGATGAGGACGAAAAATGAGATGGCTCCTGGACACCAACGTGGTTTCCGAGACCATTCAAGCACGACCACACCAGCAAGTAGCTCTCTGGATTGCACGACAATCTGTCGAATTGACCGCCATCAGCGTGGTCACCCTTGCTGAACTTCGGGAAGGCGCATCAATCAACCCCGAAGAGCGCCGCCGCAAGCAACTGGCAGACTGGATCGACGTAGATATCACAACCTGGTTCGCGGAACGGATCCTGCCGCTGAAGCTCGAAGTGTTGGTCGATTGGCTGGCGGTCGGACGCAGGCTTCGTAAGCAGGGCCTCACGCGGAATTCCGCCGATCTGCTCATCGCGGCTACGGCGCGGGTTCACAATCTGATCATCGTCTCGCGCAACGTGCGGGATTTCGCCGGCACCGGCGTTGCCCTATACGATCCCTGGAACGACGAGGTGCATCGCCTGGAGCCGGCCTGATGCTCGACAAGCCGCCCGCCGCCGCCATCGACCCCGCGCTGCTCGGGCGCTTCGTCGCCATCGTCGGGGCGAGGAACGCCGTCACCGACCCGCAGGCGCAGGCGCCCTATCTGCTCGAGATGCGCGACATGTTCCGCGGCGCCACTCCGGCGGTGCTGCGGCCCGGCAGCGTCGCCGAGGTCTCCGCGATCCTGCGGCTCGCCGACGAGACCGGAACCCCGATCGTGCCGCAGGGCGGCAATACCGGCCTGGTCGGCGGCCAGACCCCCCAGCACGGCGAGATCGTGCTCTCGCTCAACCGCCTCGACCGGATCCGCGAGGTCGACCCGGTCTCCAGCACGATCACCTGCGAAGCAGGCGTGACGCTGCAGCGGGCGCGCGAGGCCGCGGCCGCGGTCGACCGGCTCTACCCGCAGCTGCTGCCGTCGGAAGGGACCTGCACGATCGGCGGCAATCTCTCGACCAATGCCGGCGGAACCGCGGCGCTGGCGCACGGCATCGCCCGCTCGCATGCGCTCGGCATCGAGGTGGTGCTCGCCGACGGACGCGTGCTCGACAATCTCAACAAGCTCAAGAAGGACAATACCGGCTACGATCTCAAGAACCTGTTCATCGGCGCCGAAGGCACGCTCGGCGTGATCACCGCCGCGGTGCTGCGGCTCGTGCCCCGTCCCCGCTCGGTGGAGACCGCGTTCGTCGGCGTGCCCTCGCCGGAAGCGGCCCTCGAGCTCCTCACGCTTGCGACCGAGCAGAGCTCCGGCGCCGTCACCAGCTTCGAGCTGATGCTGCGCCTCGGTATCGAGCTCGTGCTGCGGCACGGCTCCGGATGCCGGGATCCTCTGCCCGAGCCGCATCCCTGGTACGTGCTGATCGAGCTATCCTCGCAGGCCCGGTCGGGCCTGCGCGAGACGCTCGAGGAGATTCTCGCCCAGGGCCTCGAGCGCGGCCTCGTCCGCGACGCCGCCGTCGCCCGCAGCCTCGACCAGAGCAAGATGTTCTGGCGCATCCGCGAGCTGTTCGGCGAGGTGCAGCGCCATGAGGGCGGCTCGATCAAGCACGACGTCTCGGTCCCGGTGGCCGCGGTGCCTGCCTTCATCCGGGAGGCGACGGAGGCGGTGGAAAGGGTCCTCCCCGGAGCACGGCCGCTCCCCTTCGGCCATCTCGGCGACGGCAACATCCACTACAACGTCTCCCAGCCGGTCGGTGCGGACAAGACCGAGTTCCTCGAGCGCTGGCACGAGGTCAACGCCGTCGTGTTCGAGGTCGTGGCACGCCACGGCGGCTCCATCTCGGCCGAGCACGGCATCGGCGTGCTCAAGCGCGACCTCCTGCCGAAGGTGAAGGATCCGGTGGCCTACGAGCTCATGCGCACGCTCAAGCGCACGCTCGATCCCAAGGGGATTCTCAACCCCGGCAAGGTGCTGCCGTAGGATGGGCGGAGCCCGCGGCGATGCGCCTGGACCCGGGCACGTGGCGGACAGCCGGTCCTATCCGCAGCGTCCGTTCCTGGCGGTAAGCGCCGCCATAGTCCGCGACGGAAAGATTCTCGTGGTGCGCCGGGCGCGCCCGCCGGCGAACGGCCTCTACACGCTGCCGGGGGGCGTGGTGGAGATCGGCGAAACCCTGACCGAGGCGGTTGCCCGCGAAATCCGCGAGGAGACGGGCCTGCGCATCGAGCCGGTCGCCCTCGCCGGCTTTCGGGAGACGATCGCTCGCGACGCCTCCGAGCGGGTGGAGCGGCATTTCGTGATCCTCTGCTTCGCCGCACACTGGCAGTCCGGCGAGCCCGTGCTCAATGCGGAGCTGAGCGAGGCGCACTGGCTCGACCCGGCGGAGATCGCCGGCCTGCCGACCACGCCCGGGCTCGCCGACATCGTCGCGGCGGCACTGACGCGCCTCGCGCAAGGCTGATCGCGCGCCTTTTTTCCGTCGCGTTGCACCGGCAAGAACCGCCTGGACCGCCGCTCCTCGCAGCCGCGGCAGCGTGCAGATTCGCTCCATGATACGATCGGTCCTGGCCGCAACCTGCGTTGCCTTCATCCTGGTTGCACCGGCGCGGGCGGAGGTCGCCGCAGCTCCCTTCGACGGCGGTCTGCTGCGGCTCGCCGAAATCCTCGGTGCCCTGCATTATCTGCGCAGCATCTGCGGCGCCAACGAGGGGCTGAAATGGCGCAATGAGGTGCAGGCGCTGATCGATGCCGAGGTGCCCAGCGGTGAACGGCGGACCCGCATGATCGCCAGCTTCAATCGCGGCTATCGCGGCTTCCAGCAGACCTATCGCAGCTGCACGCCGGCAGCCGATCTCGTGATCCGGCGTTACCTGGAGGAAGGCTCCAAGATCGCCCGCGAGATGACCGCCCGCTACGCGAATTGACGGCCGGGAACGGAGCAGCCCTCGCTTACCGCCCGCATTAACCGTGCCGCCACGTGCAACTGGCCGCCGATCGTCTGCATGCTAGGTTGGCAACCCAGGCTCGCGGCAGGGGCGCGCTTGAAAGCCGGCAACTGGGCGATGACGACGATCGCGATCGAGGCTCCGGGCTGCATTCCGGACCAGGAGCAGAAACGGGCGGCACTGGGCTATCTGCATCAGGCCTGGGTCGACGCCCGCATCGACGGCATCGATGGCGATTGCCTGGCGCAGGCGTGCCTGTTCGCTGCATTTGCCGAGCTCGTCTCCACCTATGGCGAGGAGGCGTCGGCGCGCTTCGCCGAAGGGCTTGCGCTGCGCATCCGCAACGGCGAATTCTCGCTGATGATCCCGCGCCAATAGGCGCGCCGGCGGAGCAACGCCGACCTTGTGAGACCCCGCCGAGCGGCTTACGTTCGGTCGCGACTCGCAAAAACCGACAAGTGACGGTCATGAAGGCAGCGCTGCTTCCCGAGCGCGGCGTCATCAAGGTCGCCGGCGAGGATGGGCGCAGGTTTCTCAACGGGCTCCTCACCAGCGACATCGGCAAGGTGTCGCCGGAGCGGGCCTGCTTCACCGCACTGCTCACGCCGCAAGGAAAGATAATCGCCGATTTCATCGTCGCCGAAGCGCGCGGCGGCGACGGCGGCGGCCTGTTCCTCGACTGCCCCCGGCCGCTCGCGCCAGCGCTCATGCAGCGGCTCAACATGTACAAGCTGCGCGCCCAGGTCCTGGTCGAGGACCTGTCGGAGATGCTCGGCGTGCTCGCCCTGTGGGATGACGCCGTCCCGACCCGATACGGACTTTGCTACGCCGATCCGCGGCTGCCGGCACTGGGGCTCCGCTGCATGCTGCCGCCGCATCTCGCCGGCGCGGCCGCGGCCGAGCTGGGCGCCGAGCTTCTCGAGGCGGCGAGCTACGAGGCGCACCGGATTGCGCTCGGGGTGCCGCGCGGCGGACTCGACTTCATGTATGGCGATGCATTCCCGCACGAGACCGACATGGACCAGCTCGGCGGGGTCGATTTCGAGAAGGGCTGCTTCGTCGGCCAGGAGGTGGTCTCGCGGTTCGAGCACCGCGGCATTGCCCGCAAGCGCGTGGTGCCCATCGCCTACGACGGCTTTGCCCCGGAGGCCGGCACGCCCGTGCACGCCGGCGAGCGAGCCGTGGGCACGCTCGGCTCGAGCACCGGCGGCCGCGGGCTGGCCATGTTGCGGCTCGATCGCGTCGCCGAGGCGCTCGCCGCCGGGCGGTCGCTCGAGGCGGACGGCGTGGAGATCCGCCCGGTCAAGCCCGCCTGGGCGCGCTTTCCTTTCCCGGGCGAGGCGAAGGCTGCCGAATGAGCGGCACCGCCCTCCTCCATCCCGATGGTCTCGCCCGCTGCCCCTGGCCGTTGCAGGACCCGCTCTACGTTGCCTACCACGACGAGGAATGGGGCGTGCCGGAATACGACGACCGCGCGCTCTACGAGAAGCTCGTCCTCGACGGCTTTCAGGCCGGGCTGTCCTGGATCACGATCCTCCGCAAGCGGGAGAATTTCCGCCGCGCCTTCGACGAATTCGCTCCGGAAAAGATCGCCCGCTACACCCCCGGGAAGATCGCCGGCCTGATGCACGACGCCGGCATCGTCCGCAACCGGATGAAGATCGAAGGCGCCGTGCTCTCGGCCCGCGCCTATATCGAGGTCATGGAGAAAGGTCCGGGCTTCGCGCGGCTCCTCTGGGATTTCGTCGACGGCAGGCCGAAGGTGAACCGCTTCCGCTCGACTGCACAGGTGCCGGCGGAGACCGAGCTGTCGCGGCGCATCTCGAAGGAGCTTTCCCGCCGCGGCTTCAGGTTCGTCGGCCCGACCATCGTCTATGCCTTCATGCAGGCGGTCGGCATGGTCAACGACCACCTGGTGAAGTGTCACCGCCACGCGGCCTGCGCCGGGCACGCGAACCGCCGATGCCGCTGACGGGGCGTCCGCGCGCTCGCCCGCAGGAGTTCCGCGCCTGGCAGCGCATGCTGTCGGGCCGCCGTCTCGACCTGCTCAACCCCTCCCCGCTCGACATCGAGATCGCCGATATCGCGCACGGACTCGCGCGGGTGGCCCGCTGGAACGGGCAAACCGAAGGGGCGCAAATCTTCTCCGTCGCCCAGCATTCGCTGCTGGTCGAGAGCCTCGCCCGCGCCGGCGCCCGCCTCGACCGCCCGAGCCGTCTCGCCGTGCTGCTGCAC
>DASXAP010000215.1:0-2632 GCA_036406655.1 Xanthobacteraceae bacterium
CCGGCTTGCGTCAGCGCGTCGGCGATGTGGCTGCCGAGAAACCCGCTTCCTCCGGTGACCAGCACCTTCATGACGCCGCGGCCCTCAGGGTCCTGGCCAGCGCCGTCTGCAGCTCGGTCAGGTCGGCGACGGTCGGGGTGCCCGGCGGAAAGGGATTTCGCCGTCCGCGGCGAGCGCGGCCGATGAACGCGAGCCCGGTCGCACGCGCCGCGTCGAAGTCGGTCATCGCGTCGCCGATCAGCACCATGCGCGCGCGCCGCCACGACCTGCGCTCCACCATGTCGTCGATGATCGCGCTCTTGCTGCGCGGGCTGCCGCCGACCTCGGCGAAATAGCGGGCAAGCCGGCGTCTCGCCAGGATGTGCGCGAGCTCGGTCTCCGGGGTGCCGGAGACCACCGCCATCGGCAGGCGCTGCACGAGAGCGTCGAGCATGTCGCGTGCGCCGGCCACCATGGGGCAGGCGATCGTCTGCTCGACCGCCATGTCCGCGAAACGGCGGCCGAGCTCGGCCCGGCGCTCAGGTGAGAGCGGCGCGCGCAGGATATCGCGGTAGATCATGTCGAACTTGACGAACCGGCTGATGCCGCCATGGGCATCGTGCAGAGCAACGATTTCCGGCAAGTGCTCGGGGTGATCTGCGAACAACTGCCGAAAGACCGCGGTCTTGATGTCCACCGACTCGATCAGCACGCCGTCGAAATCGAACAGGACGGCATCAAGCGCCGTCTTAATGCCGAAAAAATCACTCGGCATTGGCATATTCCTCGGCGGGCACCGGGGAGCGCAGCGGCTCGCCGGTCAGGAAGCGGATCGCCTCGCGCGTCGCCTCGACCTCCATGCGGCCACGGCAATCAGCCGTCATCGAGCCCATGTGGCAGGTCAGCACCGTATTGGGCAGCTTTGCCAGCTCGCCCCTGTAGGGCTCGTCGAGGAACACGTCGAGCGCGGCGCCCCGGAGCCTGCCGGCGGAGAGCGCCCGGGCAAGGTCGGCCTCGTTCACCAGCCCGCCGCGCGCGGTGTTCACCAGCACCGCACCCGGCTTCATCATTGCGAGCTCGCGGGCGGAGATGAGATTTGCCGTCGCGGCGGTGAGCGGCAGGTGCAGCGTGATGACGTCGCTTTCCCGGTAGACCCTCTCCTTGTCCACCCATTCGACGGCGTCCAGGGTCGGATCGGGAACGGGATCGTTGGCGAGGATGCGCACGCCGGGAAAGCCGCCGAGCAGGTGACGGATCACCCGCCGGCCGATGCGCCCGACGCCGATGACGCCGATCGTCGAGGTGGCGATGCGGGTGCCCGAAATCCGGTTCCAGTCGCCGTGTCGCAGACTGCGGTCGGCGGGCGCGATCCCGCGCAGCAGGTCCAGGATCAGTCCCACCGCGAGCTCGGCCACGGCCGGGGATGGCGCATCGGGGGTATAGGACACCGCAACGCCGAGCCGGCGCGCGGCCAGGAGGTCGACGCTGTCGAGCCCGATGCCGACCCGGCAGATCGCCTTTAACCCGCGGCACGCGGCCATGGTGTCCCCCGCGATCGGCTCCGTGCCGGCGATCACCACCGGGAACCCGGCGATGACATCGGGCACCTCTTCAGCATGGAGCCTGCGGCCCAGCGGGTTGACCGCCAGCTCGATCCCCGCCTGCGCCAGGAGCGCAAGCGGGGTCGGATCGGCGGTGCCGAAGGGCACGGTGGTGACCATGACGCGCCGGGGCAGGCCACTCATGCATGCGCCTCTTCCGCGGCCTGCCCAGTTTCATCGCTGAGGAACTCGAGCCGCTGATGCTCGACCATCTCCCAGTAGAAACCGCGGCGCGCCAGCAGCTCCTGGTGACGTCCTTCCTCCACCAGGCGTCCGTCCTGCATCACCAGCACCTTGTCGGCTCTGCGGACGGTCGAGAGGCGATGCGCGATGACGAGCACGGTGCACTGCTGCGACATTCGCTCGACGGCGTCCTGGATCGCCCGCTCGGTGAAGGTATCGAGATGACTGGTCGCTTCATCGAAGATGACCAGGTCGGGATCAGCGAGGATGGCCCGCGCGATTGCCAGCCGCTGCTGCTGCCCGCCGGAAAGCCGGACGCCGCGGTCGCCGACCATCGTGTCGTAGCCCTGCGGCAGCTTTTCGATGAACTCCGCGGCCGCCGCGAGCTCGGCGGCCGCCTTGATGCGCTCGAGCGGCACGTCAGCGTGACCGAAGCCGATGTTCCTGGCCACCGTATCGTTGAAAATGAAGGTGTCCTGGGGGACCACCGCGAGCCGCCGGCGCCAGGACCGCACGTCGAGCTCGCGCAGGTCGATTCCATCCACCAGAATCCGGCCGCGTTGCGGATCGTACAGCCGCGCCAAAAGGGCGATCAGCGTGCTCTTGCCGGCCCCGGAGGGACCGACGATCGCGGTCATCACGCCGTGCTCGATTTTGGTGCAAAGTCCCTCGATCGCCGGCCGCTCGCCGCTCTTGTAGGTGAAAGTCACATCATCGAAGGTCAGCTGCCGCGGCGACATCGCCGGCCGGCTGCCGTTGGGCTGCCGGCGCGCTTCCATTTGCTCATAGAAGGCGTTGAGCATGTCGAACGCATGCATGTGCTTCAGCATGCGCGCACGGGCAGTGTTGATGCTGTTGATTGGTCCAAT
>DASXAP010000216.1:0-12476 GCA_036406655.1 Xanthobacteraceae bacterium
ATGCTCGACGGTCGCCGAGAAGCGCCGCGCATTCGCCCGCCTCTACGGATCCTTGCGCAGCCTCGCGACGGAAGAGGAGCTCCGCGCCGTCATCCGCGATCTGGCCGCTCGCCACGACGTCGATGCCGCAGCCTTGTGCGACGAGCTCTGCATGAGCTGGCAGGAGCTGGCGGTGCTGGCCTCCGATCCGCTGGTCACCATCGGTGCCCACACGGTCAATCACGTGATGCTGGCCAAAGTGCCCGAGCGCACGGCGCGTGCCGAGATGGACATGAGCCGCGCGCTGATCGAGACGGCGCTGGGCGTGCGGCCGGAGCATCTGGCCTATCCGGTGGGTGACCGCACCTCGGCGGGCAGCCGCGAGTTCCGTCTCGCCGAGGAGCTCGGCTTCAAGACCGCAGTGACGACGCGGCCGGGCGTGATCTTCCCGGAACACCGCCGGCATCTGACCGCGCTGCCGCGTGTCTCGCTCAACGGCGAGCATCAGCGGCTGCGGCATGCCCGGGTGCTGGTCTCGGGTGCGGCGACCGCCGTCTGGAACGGCTTTCGCCGGGTCGATGCGGCCTGACGCGGAGCTGCAGCCGTAGCCCGGGTTCGTGCGCGCTTGCGATGAAACCCGCGTTACGTTTCGCTCAGCGCGCGCTACCCGACCCCAAAGCGCGTTCCGGTCGAATTGACGCACATCGCTGCAACGCGACCGATCTGCTCCCTCCCCCGCTTGCGGGGGGAGGGGGGTTACGGCTGCACGGCGTTTGCGCCCCCTCCCTGTCCCTCCCCCGGCACAAGCGCGTTTACGCGCGTCTTCGACGCGCTATGCGGGGGAGGGAACGTTGTCGCGCCATCGCGCGTCCTGGACGTGCCATAGATCGCGAGAGCGACCTGCGACTGCTCCATGCCCTCAGGCTCGTCCGCCCGCGCCGCCCGACATCCATTTGATTAGCGGCATCGCCGGCAGCACCCAGCCCAATCCGGCGATCACGTAGTAGATCGCCTCCGCAAGCGCGTTGCTCTTGATCACGGGAGCTTGTGCCAGCGCCATGGCGAGGAGCGCCCACGCCGCCACCAGCACGATCAGCACAATCGCCCCGACGAGCTTGCGTAGACGGATCGACATCTCACCGGCGATTGATTGCGGGAACCCGGCGGCGACTATATGGTGCCGCCGCTCTATCGACAAAGGTCGGCATGACCGCCCGTTCTCCTTCCCTGCAAGCGCGCCGCCGTGCGGTCGGCCTGTGGCTGCTGTCGGTGGCAGCGCTCGTGTTCATCACCCTCATTGTCGGCGGGGCCACGCGGCTGACCGAGTCCGGCCTGTCGATCGTCGAATGGAAGCCGGTGACCGGCGTGCTGCCGCCGCTGGATGCCGCGGGCTGGCAGAGCGAGTTCGACAAGTACAAGACCATCCCGCAGTACCGCGAGCGCAACCTCGGGATGAGCCTCGACGAGTTCAAGACCATCTATTGGTGGGAATGGTCGCACCGCATGCTGGCGCGGCTGGTGGGTGCCGCGTTCCTCATTCCGTTCCTCTGGTTTCTCTGGCGCGGCGCCATCGAGCCGCGGTTGCGCACGCGCTTGTGGAGCCTGTTCGGCCTCGGCGCCGCCCTCGGCGCAGTCGGATGGTGGATGGTCTCTTCGGGCCTGGCCGACCGGATCAGCGTGTCGCAATACCGTCTCGCGTTTCACTTGACGCTGGCCTGCGGGATTCTTGCCGGCTTGATCTGGACCGCCGCGGACCTGCTCGGTCCCGCACCGGTCGCCGCGCCGGGGCGCGTCAGGGCCGGCGCGTTGAGCCTCGTCGTGCTCGTGCTGCTGCAGGTCTATCTCGGCGCGCTGGTGGCTGGGCTGCGCGCCGGCCTCATCTACAATACCTGGCCGTTGATCGACGGCAGCTTCGTTCCCGACGCCGCCGGGCTCCTCTTCCTTTCCCCGTGGTGGCGAAACCTCTTCGAGAATCCACTGACGGTGCAGTTCGACCACCGGATGGCGGGCTATGCCGTCTGGCTCCTGGCCCTCATCCATGCCGGCAGCGTCATGCGGGCGATGCGGCAGGGGCCGGTGCTCACCGGCGCCGTGGTGCTTGCGTCCGCCGTGACGCTCCAGGCGGGGCTCGGGATCGCTACGCTGATGGCACAGGCGCCGCTTCTGCTGGCGCTGGCGCACCAGGCCATGGCGATCGTGGTTCTCACCATCGCCGTCGTGCATGCGCGGCGTTTCGAATGGGCGCGGATACCGGCGCCCGCGGATGCGCGGCGATCGGCGCCGGTGCGCGGCAGCGAGCAGGCGACGTGATCGAGGTCGCCGATCGCGACGGCGTGGCGATCATCCGGATGGCCGACGGCAAGGCCAACGCGATGAGCATCGAATCCTGCGACGAGCTCGTCGCCCGGTTCGAGGAGAACCGGCTCTCGCCCGCACGCGCTGCGGTGATCACCGGAAGCGGCACGATCTTTTCCGCAGGCGTCGATCTGCTGCGCGTGCTCGACGGCGGCCGTCCGTATATCCGCAAGCTCCTGCCGGTGTTGAACGCGATGCTGCTGGCCGTCTTCTCGCATCCCAAGCCGGTGGTAGCGGCGATCAACGGGCATGCGATCGCAGGCGGCTGCATTCTCGCCTGTGCCGCCGACCGACGGCTGATGGCGCGCGAGACCGGCCGGATCGGCGTGCCGGAGCTGCTCGTCGGGGTCGCTTTTCCCGCCGTGGCGATCGAGATCATCCGCAGCGCAACCGGCCCGCATCAGCTCGAGGAAGCGATCTTCTCCGCCGCCACCTGTCCGCCGGCGGAGGCGCTCGCGTGCGGTCTCGTTCACGAGCTCAGCGAGCCGGACATGCTGCTCGATCGCGCGGTCGCGGAAGCGGGCAGGCTCGCCGCCCTTCCCGCCGCCGCCTTCGCGCTGAGCAAGCGGCAGACCCGTGCGCCGGCCCTGGAGCGGCTGCAACGGGTGGGGCAGAGCATAGACTCCGCCGTCGACGAGATTTGGACTGCGCCGGAGACCATCGAGCGCATCCGGGGATATGTGGCCCGGACTTTCAAGAAAGCCTGACCGCGCTCAGCGCAGCAGCCCGATCTCGCGCAGACAGCATGGGAGCGCAGTCCATCACGCCGCCAGTGCCTGCTCGAGGTCGGCGATGATATCCTCCTTGTCCTCGAGGCCGATCGAGAGCCGCACCACGTCCGGCCCGGCACCGGCCTGAATTTTTTGCGCGTCGGTGAGCTGGCGATGCGTCGTCGAGGCCGGATGGATGATGAGCGAACGGGTGTCGCCGATATTGGCGAGATGCGAGAACATCTTGACGTTGGAGACGAGCTTGACGCCGGCGTCATAGCCGCCCTTCAAGCCGAAGGTGAAGACCGCACCTGCACCCTTCGGTGCGTATTTCCGGGCGAGGTTGTGGTAGCGGTCGCCGGGAAGACCGGGATAGCTGACCCACGCGACCTGCGGCTGGGCGGCAAGCCATTGCGCGACCGCCGCGGCATTGTCGCAATGCCGCTGCATGCGCAGCGGCAGCGTCTCGATCCCGGTGAGTATGAGGAAGGCATTGAACGGCGAGAGCGCCGGACCGATGTCGCGCAACGCGAGCACGCGGCAGGCGATCGCGAAGGCGAAGTTGCCGAACGTCTCGTGCAGGACGATGCCGTGATATTCCGGGCGCGGCTCCGACAGCATCGGGTAGCGCTTGTCGCGCGACCACTCGAAGCTGCCGCCATCGACGATCAGCCCGCCGATCGAGTTGCCGTGGCCGCCCAGGAACTTGGTCAGGGAATGCACGACGATGTCGGCGCCGTGCTCGAGCGGGCGGCAGAGATAGGGCGTCGCCAGCGTGTTGTCGACGATGAGCGGCACGCCCGCATCGCGCGCGATCCTGGCGACCGCCTCGATGTCGGTGATCACGCCGCCCGGGTTGGCGATCGATTCGATGAAGATCGCCTTGGTCTTCGGGGTGACGGCACGCTCGAACGAGCTGATCTCGTCGGGGTCGGCCCACACCACGTTCCAGCCGAAGTTCTTGAATGCATGGTTGAACTGGTTGATCGAGCCGCCGTAGAGCTTCTTGGCCGCGACGAACTCCTCGCCCGGCCGCATCAGGCAATGCATGACGAGGACCTGCGCGGCGTGACCGGAGGCGACCGCGAGGCCGGCGGTTCCTCCTTCGAGCGCGGCGACGCGCTCCTCCAGCACCGCATTGGTGGGATTGCCGATGCGGGTGTAGATATTGCCGAAGGTCTGCAGCCCGAACAGCGAGGCGGCATGATCGACGCTCTCGAATACGTAGGAGGTGGTTTGATAGATCGGGGTTGCGCGCGCGCCCGTGGTCGGATCGGGCTGCGCGCCGGCGTGAATGGCGAGCGTGGCGAAGCCTGGGCTGCGGTCGGTCATCTCGGATCCTTGCTCATCCGGGACCGCAGAGGCCCGCGGATCGTCTGCCTCGTTCGGGGAGAAGAGCCGGAAAAAGCGGCGCCGGTGAAGCGCTCGCCCTGTTTATCGAAGCGCCGGCATTTGCTCAAGCCGGCGGCCGATGACCGCCGCTGGATTCATCGATCGTCACCGCCGCGCTCGCCGTCTCGGCGATCGTCTGCCGCAGCCCGTGATCGCAGCGGAGCGGCGCTCGCCGTCGCTCCGCCCGGCACCGTCACCCGGTTGAGCGCCATGCGCTGGATGCCGCGGCCGAAGAGTTGCGGCTTGCGCGCCGTCAGCATGCGCGTGTTCACGCCCATCCAGGCGATCTCCGACGAGAGCCGGCCGTATTCGATCTTGGGACAGCGGTTCATCACCACCTTGAGGCCGTTCGTCTCCGCCAGCTCGGCTGCCGCATCGTTGCGGATGCCGAGCTGCATCCAGATCACCCGTGGACGCGGTGCAAGCGCGAGCGCCTCTGCGACGATCGTCGGCGCATGTCGGGAGGCGCGGAAGATGTCGACCATGTCGACCGGTTCGGCAATATCGGCGAGCCCGGCGTAGACCTTTCGTCCGAGCAGGCTCTGCCCGGCGAGAGTGGGGTTCACCGGAATCATCCGGTAGCCGCGTTCGTGCAGGTATTTGAACGCGAAATAGCTGGGCCGGCTCGGGTTCGCCGAGACCCCGACCATGGCGATGGTCTTGACCGAATTGAGGATGCCGAGGATGTACTCGTCGGAGTAGCTGTCGTGATCCATCGTGCACCGGCGAACGCTGACGAGCGCCCGCTCACCCGTCCCGCCACTTGGGCGGGCGCTTCTCGACGAAAGCCTGGATGCCCTCCTCGGCATCTTTCGCCATCAGGTTCTCCACCATGACATCGGCGGTGTAGCGGTAAGCTTCTGCAAGGCCCATCTCCAGCTGGCGGTAGAACGCCTGCTTGCCGATCCTCACCACGTGGGCGGATTTGCCGGCAATCTTGCGCGCGAGGGTCAGCGCCGCGTCGAGCTCGGTTCCGGCCGCGACGACCCGATTGACGAGACCGATGCGCAACGCCTCCTCCGCCGAGATCAGGTCCCCGGTCAGCAGCATTTCCATGGCATGCTTGCGGTCGACATTGCGGGAAAGTGCCACCATGGGCGTCGAGCAGAACAGTCCGGCATTGATGCCCGAGACTCCGAATTTCGCGTCGGCCGAGGCGACCGCGAGATCGCAGCTCGCGACCAATTGACAGCCCGCAGCGGTCGCGGTCCCCTGCACCGCGGCGATCACCGGCTGCGGCAGCCCGACGATCTGCTGCATCATGCTGCTGCAGCTCAGCATGATCTTCCGGAAATAGGCGCGACCCTGGTCGGCGTCCGAGCGGCGCGCGGTCAGCTCCTTGAGGTCGTGCCCGCCCGAGAATGCCGGGCCTTTGGCGGTGAGCACGACGGCGCGCACCGTCCGGTCGCCGGCGATCGCGGCAAGCTCGCCCGCGAGCGCGGCCAGCATCGCCTCGGAGAGCGTGTTGCGGGCGCTCGGACGGTTGAGAGTGAGGACGGCCGTGCCGGCGATCGCTTCGCGCAGGAGCAGCGCATCGTCGGGGGCGGGGCGCTCGGAGAGCTGGGCCTGCATCGGAATGCTCCCGGTCTCGGTCTTCAGTTAACGTCGGTCCTCGCCCGCGCAAGTGCTCGCTGTCCGGAACACGGCGGATCGCCCGACGTTGTCAGAGGCGGTAACACACCTGCCGACGGCCATGCCAGCAAAACGAGCCGCCTCCCGCAAGAGGGCCGCGCGATCCCGGCGCCGGACGACGGCCGGGCGGCGGCCTGGCGCCGCAGGGCCTGCGCGGAAAGCCGGAGCCGGCAGGCGCTGGTCGCGCCGGGTTACCCAGCACAGCGACGCGCTCACGCTCGAGGGGGGCATATTCACCGCGCGTGATCCCAGGCGGATCGCAGCCTCCCTGAAACGGTCGGCCGAAAGGAGCAGGCGCCGCAAAGCCGATCCGTTCCGCTCGGCCTTGTCGATGCTCAGCTTCTACATCAATCGTGCCGGCAGAAATCTCCCCGCGTCTCGTCGCAGGATCCTGATGCGCGCGAAAGACGAGTTGCGCAGGCAATTCGGACGCGCTTGACGGCGCGCCGCAGGGCGTGTGCGGGCGATCTTTTTCGTGTCCGCGTAATCGTCTATGGCTTCGACCGCGCGGGGAGAGAGCGGTCGATGCCCATCCTGATGACGGTCGAGGCGCTGGAACGCTTCCTCGCCGCCGAGTTTCCGCAAGCCTTCCATTCCGGGAGCGGCCTTTCGATCGAAGCCGTCTGGGACGGCGGTTGCCGTGTGCGGCAGGGGTTCCGCAGCGACTTGATCCGCCCCGGAGGCACCATTTCCGGCCCGGCCATGATGGCGCTCGCCGACTTCACGATGTACGTCGCCGTGCTGGCGGCGCTCGGGCCCGAGCCGTTGGCGGCCACCATCAACCTGAGCATCAACTTCCTCCGCAGGCCCGCGGCGCGCGACCTCGTCGCCGAGGCGCGGCTGCTCAGGCTCGGCAAGCGGCTCGCCACCGGCGATGTCACCATTCGCTCGGCGGGGGAGGAGGCGCCGGTGGCGCACGTGACGTCGACCTATTCCATCCCGTCGGCCCGACGGTCTCAGGTACCATGACACCGTAGGCTTAAGCGCTTGTTGCTCCACGGCAATAGCATAAAGCGTTGACAGGCGATTGACGGCTGCTATATCAGCCGCCGGCGCGCGGGGTCTGCGGCAGCCGGGGAATGAACGCCATGACGACTTATTCGGCCAAGCCTGCCGAGATCGAGAGGAAGTGGATCGTCATCGATGCCACGGGGCTCGTGGTCGGGCGCCTGGCGAGCATCATCGCGATGCGCCTGCGCGGTAAGCACAAGTCGACCTACACGCCGCATGTCGACGACGGCGACAAGGTCATCGTCGTCAATGCCGAGAAGATCGTGCTGACCGGAAAGAAGCGTGAGAGCAAGATTTACCGCCACCACACCGGATATATCGGCGGCATCAAGGAGCGGAGCGCGCGCTCGATCCTCGAAGGCAAGTTTCCGCAGCGGATCGTGGAGAAGGCGGTCGAGCGGATGCTGCCGCGGGGGCCGCTCGGGCGTGTGCAGCTCGGCAATCTGCGGGTCTATGCCGGTCCCGATCATCCGCATGCCGCGCAGAATCCGGAAAAGCTCGATATCGCCGGCATGAACCGCAAGAACACGAGGGCCGCCTGACCATGGCCGAGACCATTCAGTCGCTCGATCAGCTCGCCGCGCTCAAGCCGCCGCCGGCGCCGGAAATGCCGCGCTATGTGCAGAGGCTCGACAAGCAGGGCCGCGCCTATGCGACGGGCAAGCGCAAGGATGCCGTGGCGCGGGTCTGGGTGCGGCCGGGCTCAGGCAAGATCGTCATCAACACGCGGGAGCTCGAGAGTTATTTCGCGCGGCCGGTCCTGCGCATGCTGATCCAGCAGCCGCTGGTGGCGACCAACCGCGTCGGGCAATACGACGTCAATTGCACGGTGTCGGGCGGCGGGCTGTCCGGCCAGGCGGGCGCCGTGCGCCACGGGCTCTCCAAGGCGCTGATGAATTTCGAGCCGGACCTGCGCGGAGCGCTCAAGCGCGGCGGTTTCCTCACCCGCGACCCCCGGGTCGTCGAGCGCAAGAAATACGGCAAGGCGAAAGCCCGCCGCTCGTTCCAGTTCTCCAAGCGCTAGTGTAGCGACTCTGACGCTTGTAGCCGTGTGTCCCGGGCGCGGCGCAGCACGAAGTGTTGCGCTGCAGACCCGGGACCGCCCGAAACGCGATCTTTATGGCGGTCCCGGATCAGCGGTGCAGCACGAGCGCACTGTAGTCCGGATCAATTCGAGGGCCTTCGGAGCGCTCGTGCTGCACCGCATCCGGGACACGCATCCGAGACAACCGTCAGGATGTCCCGTCTCGCTCTGAGCTTCGCCTGCTGCCGCTACGATCGGATGGAGGCGATCCGCGAGGGCGCCGTCCGCATCGAAGGCATCGACCTCAATTGCATCACGCTGACCACCGGCCGCGAGGTGTTCGACCGCATGGTCGGCGGGCACGAATTCGACGTCGCCGAGCTTTCGGCATCGGAGTTCATCAGCTTGTCGGGCCGGGGTGACTGCCCGTTCGTTGCGCTGCCGGTCTTCCCGTCCCGGGTCTTTCGCCACGGCTACATCTTCATCAATGTCCGCTCCGGCATCCGCACGGCGAAGGACCTGGAAGGCAGACGCATCGGCGTGCCGCTCTATACCCAGACCGCGGCCATCTGGGTGCGCGGCCATCTCGCGCACCAGTTCGGGGTCGACCTCGATTCGATCGAATGGGTCGAGGGGGCGGTCGAGAGGAGCGGCCGCCACGGCCGGCCGCATCCGCCGCCGCTGCTGCGCCCGGCCCGGATCGTGCCGAGCCCCGACCCCGAGCCGCTCGGCGCACTGCTCGCGCGCGGCACGATCGATGCATTGATAGGGTCGCGCAAGCCCGACGAGCTCGGAAGCAATCCCGACGTCGCCCGCCTGTTTCCCGACCATCGCCGGCTCGAGCGGGAGCTCTGGCAGGCGAGCAGGATCTTTCCGATCATGCATCTCGTCGTCATTCGCCGCGAGCTCTACCGGCGGCACCGCTGGATCGCGCGGAGCCTCTACGATGCCTTTGTCGAGTCGAAACGCCGCGCGCTCGCCAGGATGCGGTATGCCGGCTCGCTCAGCGCCATGCTGCCCTGGCTGGTCGACGAGGTGGAGGAGATCGACAGGCTGTTCGGAGGCGACGCATTTCCGTACGGGGTCGAGCGCAACCGACCGACGTTGCAGGCGCTCCTTTCCTACATGGTCGAGCAGCATTTCATCGCGCCCGGGCTCGCAGTCGAGGACCTCTTCGTGCCGCTGCCGGGCGCGACCGCAACCTGAGCCGAGGAGCGGCCGTTCGCTGCCGCATTGCGGGCGCGTTCTTCACGGATGCGAACGATTCGTTCCGGGCTCGGCTCGCGTTTTCGCGAGTTTTCATTTCAAACTGCATGCTTAACGAAACCATCCACAAACGCTGGACTCAGAGTTCGCGGGCATCGAGCCGACGGCCGTGATAAGCAAGGCCTGCGCCTCACGGAGGGCGATCGTCATGCTCGGACCCGCGGCAACCGGCCACATCACCCTCGATGTCACGACGCTGTTCGTCGTCGCAACCTGCATCACCGCGCTGCTCGGCCTGCTCCTGCTGTCGGTCTGGACCCAGGAGCGGATCCGGGCGCTGGCCTGGTGGGGCAGCGCCTATCTCGTCGGCGGCTTCTCGGTGGCCGTCTGGGGCCTCGACGACCTGATCTCGCCGCCGTTGCCGGCCGGGATCGCGAATGCCTTCCTGTTCATCGCCTGCGGCATGATCTGGAACGCCGCGCGGTTGTTCCACGGCCGGCCCGTGCTGCGCGTCGCCATGTGCGCCGGCGGAGCCGTCTGGCTGATTGCCTGTCTGCTGCCCGATTTTGCCCAATGGACCGCAGCGCGCATCGTGCTGAGCTCGGTGACCGTCTCCACCTACACCTTCCTCACTGCGGTCGAGCTGTGGCGAGAGCGGCGCAGGACGCTGCTCAGGCGCTGGCCGGCGGTGTTCGTGCCGATCCTCCACGGCACCGTATTCCTGTTCCCGATCCCGCTGGCGAGCCTGCTTCCCGCCGAGCGCGGCGTGGTGAGCCTGGCAAGTGGGTGGGTCGCGGTGCTCGCGCTCGAGACCATGCTCTATGTGGTCGGCACCGCTTTCATCGTTCTGCTGCTCGCCAAGGAGCGCAGCGTCCGCATCCAGAGGGATGCGGCCTCGACCGACGAGCTGACCGGCATCCCCAACCGGCGCGGGTTCTTCGCCGCGGCCCGGCAACTCCTTGCGCGAGAGGCGAGGCAAGGCGGACCGGTGAGCGTGCTGCTGTTCGACCTCGACCATTTCAAGTCGATCAACGACCGGTTCGGACATGCGATCGGCGATGAGGCGCTGCGGCTTTTCGCGGCGACCGCCAGCACCACGATGCGCGCTTCCGACGTCGTGGCGCGGTTCGGCGGGGAGGAGTTCGTGGCCGTCCTGCCGGGCTCGCTCGCCGACGCAACGGTCGCAGCCGAGCGCGTGCGCAGCGCCTTCGAGACAGCGGCGGGCACGGTGGCCGGCCGTCCGCTGCGCGCCACGGTCAGCATCGGCGCGGCCAGCGCCGCCGCCTGCGCCGACGTCGGCTCGCTTCTGGCGGCAGCCGACAGCGCGCTCTATCGGGCGAAGCTCAACGGGCGCAATCGGGTCGAGGGCGTCGAGCAGGGCTTGCCGACGATGCTGCGCGCCCCTTCGCTTGCCGGGACCGGCGTCGGCGTGCCGGCTCTGGCCGGCCCTGCCGAGGCCCCGGCGATGCGGGCGGCTTGAAAGCCTCGCCGCAGCCGCAAGGACGCCGCGCGGCGCCCTTCCGCGCTTTTCGCAGGACTCGATCCGGCGGGCTCAGGCCGAGTAGTACATCTCGAACTCGACCGGATGCGGGGTGTGCTCGAAGCGGATCACCTCGGTCATCTTCAGCTCGATATAGGCGTCGATGAAGTCGTCGTCGAACACGCCGCCGGCCTTGAGGAATCCGCGGTCGGCGCTCATCTCCCCGAGCGCCTGCCGCAGCGAGCCGCACACCGTCGGGATCTGCTTGAGCTCGGCCGGAGGCAGGTCATAGAGGTCCTTGTCGATCGCCGGGCCGGGATCGAGCTTGCTCTTGATGCCGTCCATGCCGGCCATCAGCATCGCCGCGAAACCGAGATAGGGGTTGCAGAGCGGATCGGGGAAGCGCACCTCGACCCGCTTGGCCTTCGGATTGGTCGTCCAGGGGATGCGGCAGGAAGCCGAGCGGTTGCGCGCCGAGTAGGCGAGCAGCACCGGCGCCTCGAAGCCGGGCACCAGGCGCTTGTAGGAGTTGGTGGTCGGATTGGTGAAGGCGTTGATCGCCTTGGCATGCTTGATGACGCCGGCGATGTAGGAGAGGCAGGTGTCGGACAGGTCGGCATACTTGTTGCCGGCAAACACCGGCTTGCCGCCCTTCCAGATCGACTGGTGACAGTGCATGCCCGAGCCGTTGTCGCCGTAGACCGGCTTGGGCATGAAGGTCGCGGTCTTCCCGTAGATCTGGGCGACCTGGGTGATGCAGTACTTGTAGATCTGCAGCTGGTCGGCCATGGTCACGAGCGGCGAGAAGCGCATGCCGAGCTCGTGCTGTGCCGAGGCGACCTCGTGGTGGTGCTTCTCGACCTTCACGCCCATGCGCGTCATGGCGCCAAGCATCTCCGAGCGCATGTCCTGCACGGTGTCCTGCGGCGGCACCGGAAAATATCCTTTCTTGAACCCGATATGATGGCCGAGGTTGCCGCCTTCGTACTCGGTGTCGGAGTTGGTGGGAAACTCGACCGAATCCAGCCTGAAGCCGGTGTTGTAGGGGGTCACCGAATACTTCACGTCGTCGAAGATGAAGAACTCGGCTTCCGGACCGAAGTAGATGGTGTCGCCGACCCCTGAAGCCTTGGCAAAGCCTTCGGCGCGCTTGGCGATGCCGCGCGGATCGCGGTTGTAGGGCTCCCCGGTGGTCGGCTCGAGCACGTCGCAGATCAGCGACAGCGTCGTCTCCGCAAAGAACGGGTCGATGCAGGCGGAGGCGGGATCCGGCATCAGGCACATGTCCGATTCGTGGATCGCCTTCCAGCCGGCGATCGAGGAGCCGTCGAACATCTGGCCTTCCGCAAACGTCTCCTCGCCGATCACCGAGATGTCGAAGGTGACGTGCTGCCATTTTCCGCGCGGATCGGTGAAACGAAAATCGGCGTATTTGGCGTCGTTGTCCTTGATCAGCTTCATCACGTCTTTGGCGGTCGTCATAGAACGAGTACCCTTTCGTGTCGCTGGGGTCGTTGCGCCGCCACAGGGAGGCCCCTCGCGGAGACCGGCGGCTCAGATGGCGTCCAAGCCGGATTCGCCCGTCCTGATCCGGATGGCTTCTTCGATGTTGGAGACGAAGATCTTGCCGTCGCCGATCCGCCCGGTCTGGGCGGCGCGACGGATCGCCTCGATGGCTTTCTCGACC
>DASXAP010000217.1:0-10462 GCA_036406655.1 Xanthobacteraceae bacterium
CGTCATGCGATCGGCGGTGAAGAGCGAGCAATTGTTCATCACACCCTCCCCAGGGTCTCGCCAGTTAGTCGGGAGGAGGAGACGAAAGGTTCATTCGCTTCGGGCGACCAGGAGCCCGGCGGCAGTGGAGACCATCGGCACTGCCGGGCTTCCCCGCCGCGCCGCCGCGCCGGCCCGCTCACGAGGCCGCGAGGCCGCCGAACCGTGAGACCGCACCCGCCCCCGGTCCAAGAGGCGCCCCGCCGCCTCGCGCCATCCGGTGTGGAATGCCGTGCACGATACCCGGCCATATTTGCCGGACTCATTCTCAGCGGATGGTCAACCGATGGCGCGGCGCGGCTTCAGCCGGCCGTGCGCCGCATCTTCGGCTTGCCTTTGCGAAAATATACCGCGCAGCGGGGAGTGAGGAAGCTGCGCTTCTGGATCATGCAGGCGGTGATGCGGTCGACGTCGGGAACGAACGCGCCGCACAATCGCATGGCATCCCCCTCGCAGGCGGCGCGCTGCTCGGGCGTCCCCTGTGCGGAGGCAGCCGCCGGCGCAAGCAGCAGCGCAGTCCCGAACACTGCGCCGAGAGCAAAACCCGACACGCAACGCGCATTATCCGACCGCATCCCCGGTCCCCCCTCGGTTCGATCCGACTCAGCCGATAGGAGCACCATGGCACGGGAAGGGCGGCCGAGCAAACCGGGCCGACGGATCAATAGCGGTGGCTGATCGGCAGCTCCTCGGCCGGGAACAGCGTGATCACGCGGCAGCCCTTGTCGGTCACGACGACCTCCTCCTCGATTCGGGCGGCGGAGTAGCCGTCGGTCGCTGGACAATAGGTCTCCAGCGCGAACACCATGCCTTCCTTGATCTCGGTCGGGTGGTCGAGCGAGACGACGCGGGAGATGATCGGCCGTTCGTGCAGCGCCAGTCCGAGGCCGTGCCCGAACTGCAGACCGAACGCCGACATCTCGTCGGGAAACCCGAACTCCTGCGCCTTCGGCCAGACCTTGCAGATCTTGTCGGTCGTCACCCCCGGCTTGATCAGCGCAATCGAGTTGTCGAGCCATTCGCGCGCCTTCTGGTAGGCCGCGTGCTGCACCGCCGTGGCGCGCCCCACGTTGAAGGTGCGGTAATAGCAGGTCCGGTAGCCCATGAACGCCTGCAGGATGTCGAAGAACGCCTGGTCGCCCGGCCGCAGCATGCGGTCGGTGAAATTGTGCGGATGCGGGTTGCACCTTTCGCCGGAGATCGCATTGATGGCTTCGACGTCGTCGGAACCGTTCCGATACAGGAACTCGTTCACCTTGGCGACGATGTCGTTCTCGCGCACGCCGGGCTTGAGCTCCTCGTTGATGAGATGATAGGCGCCGTCCACCATCGCGGCGGCCCGGTTGAGCAGCGCAATCTCGTCGATGCTCTTGATCTCGCGCGCTTCCAGCATCGTCTGCTGGCCGTCGACGATCTTCAGCCCCGCCTTCTGCAGCTCGAACATCATCGGCGGCTCGATGATGTCGATCCCGATCGGCATCCGGTCGACGCCCGCCTCCTTGAGGAGCGACGCGATCTCTCTGGCGTGACGCTCCATCAGGCCGAAGGCGGGATTGACGGTGCCGCGCAAGCCGATCAGGCCCGCCTTGCAGTTTTCGGGCTTGAGCCAGGGCGTGTACAGCCGGTGGTGCACAGCTGCCGAGCCGAAGTCCCACAGGATCGGCTCGCTGTCGCGCGCCAGCAGCGCCCAGCGGCAGAGCTTGTCGCGCTCCCACTCGCCGATCTTGGTCGAGGTGATGTAGCGGATGTTGTTGACGTCGAAGACCAGCAGCGCGCCGAGATCGGATTTCTCCAGCGCCTGGCGCACCCGCGACAGCCGATAGCGGTGGAGACGCCGGTAATCGACCCGCTCCTCGAAATCCACACCCATCGTGCCGAGCGCGGGGAGCGCGCGACCCCAATTGTAGCGCGGATTGATGTCGTCGGCGCTGATCTTGCGGACGGTCTCGTCCATAAGCGTCCTCCTGTCTGTCGTGTTGACGCCGAGCTGCGGCCCGCATGCGGCAATAGCCAGGATGCTTGCCGCTGCTCCGGATCTCGCTGCGCTCGATCCGGGATTTGCGGCGGCGCCTCGTCGCCGATGCTTATAGCAAGCTTTTCGTTGCGGCGGGCAGTGCCGGTTTGCATAATCGGACGCGCACCGAACCCGCTCCTGCGGCCGGAGGCCACATCCCGAGGACAGATCCGATGACGCTGGCCGAGGTTGCCGAAAAATCCGCGCCCCGCCTCGATCCGCGTGCGGCCGTCGAGGCGATCCCGACGGCCTATAATTTCACCGCCGACTTCATCGGCCGCAACATCCGGGCCGGACGCGGCGACAAGCCGGCATTCATCGATCCGCTCGGCAGCTGGAGCTATACGCAGCTCGCGGAGCGGGTGGAACGCTTCGGCCGGGTGCTGCGCTCGCTCGGGATACGGCGCGAGGAGCGCATCATGCTGGCGCTCACCGACACGATCGATTGGCCGACCGCCTTCCTCGGCGCGATCAAGTCCGGGATCGTGCCGGTTCCGGTGAACACGCTGATGACCGAGGACGATTATCGATTCATGCTCGCCGACAGCCGCGCGCGGGTGCTCGTCGTCTCCGAGGCGCTGTTCGGAAAATTCGCCAACCTGATCGGGTCGAGCCCCGACCTGATGCACGTCGTGGTCTCCGGGTTGAACGCCCGCGGCCATCGCCGCTTCGACGACCTCATGGCGGCGGTGCGGCCGGAGCCGTATCTGCCCACCGCGGCGACGGCGCGCGACGACATGTGCTTCTGGCTCTACACGTCGGGGTCGACCGGCAAGCCCAAGGGGGCGGTGCACACCCATGCCAATCTGCGCCTCACCAACGACCTGTACGCCGCCAACGTGCTCGACCTGCAGCCAACCGACGTCTGCCATTCCGTGGCCAAGCTGTTTTTCGCTTACGGGCTCGGAAACGCGCTCACCTTTCCGCTCGGGGTCGGCGCCACCACCGTGCTCTCGCCCGACCGCCCTACGCCGGAGGGGGTCGCGGCCATCCTGCGCCAGCACGGGGTCACCGTGCTCTATGCGGTTCCCACCTTCTATGCCGCGTTTCTGGCGAGCCCCGGCGCGCCCAAGCGCTCGGAGCTCAAGCTGCGCTGTTGTGTTTCCGCGGGCGAGGCGTTGCCCCCCGAGGTCGGCCGGCGCTGGAAAGAGCGCTACGGGGTCGACATTCTCGACGGCATCGGCTCGACCGAGATGCTGCACATCTTCCTGTCGAACTATCCCGGCGACGTGAAATACGGCACCACCGGCAAGCCGGTGCCCGGCTACGACCTGCGCCTGGTCGACGACGCCGGCAATTCCGTCACCACCACGGGCGAAATGGGCGAACTGCAGGTACGCGGGCCGACCAGCGCGATCATGTACTGGAACAACCGGCAGCGGACGCGGGAGACGTTTCTCGGGGAATGGACGCGCTCGGGCGACAAGTATTACGAGGACGAGGCGGGCTACTACGTCTACTGCGGCCGCCGCGACGACATGCTGAAGGTGGGCGGCATCTATGTGGCCCCGTTCGAGGTCGAGGGCGCGCTCTGCACCCACCCCGAGGTGCTGGAAGCGGCGGTCGTGGCCTGGCCCGACGAGGACACGCTGATCAAGCCCAAGGCTTTCGTGGTGCTCAAGGCGCCCGACAAGGCCTGCGACGAGCTCGCGCGAGCGCTCCAGGAGCATGTCAAGGCAATGCTCGCGCCCTACAAGTATCCGCGCTGGATCGAATTCCGCAAGGAGCTGCCGAAGACGGCAACGGGCAAGATCCAGCGCTTCAGGCTGCGCGCCGAGAACAAGGCGCCGTGACGCCGTTCCATCCTACCGGCACAGGTCTTTTGTGGTATTGCTGTCCGTCGCCCGCCGGCAGGAGGGGGCGCGACCGGGGTCGGGCGTGCGGGCCGGCGCGGCCCGCGGGCAGGACGCAATGCGTAAGACGTTCTTCGGGAGCACCGGGCTCGAGATATCCGAGCTCGCCTTCGGCGGCGGGGTGACGGGCGGGATCCTGATCAACCCCGACGAGGCCACCCGTTACAAGGCGCTGCGCCGGGCGGTCGCGGCCGGCATCAACTGGATCGATACTGCACCGATCTATGGCAACGGAGCCTCGGAGGAGACGATCGGCCGCCACCTCGACTCGCTTTCGCCGCGGCCCTACGTCTCGACCAAGGTGCTCCTCGGCGTGGAGGATCTGGACGATATCCCGGGCGCGATCGAGCGCAGCCTGGAGGAGAGCCTGCAGCGGCTGCGCTGCGATTGGGTGGCGCTGTTTCAGCTGCACAATCACCTCGGCCACGCGGTCGGTGATCGGCTCGCGCTCACCCCGCAGCAAGTGCTCGGAGCCGGCGGCGTCGCCGACACCTTCGACCGATTGAAGGAGCAAGGCCTGTTCCACGCCGCCGGCATCACCGCTGCCGGCGACGGGAAGGCCTGCCTCGAGGTGATCTCGAGCGGCCGTTTCGATGCCGCGCAGGTCTATTACAACGCGGTCAATCCGAGCGCGGCCTGGCGCCGCGTGCCCCCGGGCTGGCGCGGCGGTCAGGATTTTTGTGGAATCCTCGCCGCCTGCTTCCACCAGAACATGGGGGTGATGAACATTCGCGTCTGGGCGGGCGGCGTGCTGGCCAGTCCCGCGCGGCCCGATGCGCTGTTCCTGATGACGTCGGACACCGATTTCGGCAACGAGATGCAATGTGCCGCAGCGGTACGGGAGGCGCTCGGCGATTCCTACGGCAGCCCGGCACAGGCCGCGCTTCGCTTCGTCCTCGGCAACCGGGATTTTGCCACCCGCGTGCTCGGGATCGCCAGGATCGAGCAGCTCGACGAGGCGATCGAGGCATTGGCCCAGGGACCGCTGCCGAGCGCCGCCATCTCCAGCCTCGACACGCTATGGGCAAACGAGTTCCAGCCCTGGCAGACCTCGCGCGCGTAGCGCACCGGATTCATCAGAGCTTTGTCGGGCAGCGTCCGGAAATTTGACCTGCAGGGTGATATGCATTATCCTGCATGAATTATAATGCATTAGAAGCGGCGAGCCGAACGGATGCCGGCAACGATGGAGATGCGCGCAGCCGAGCGCGGGGAGGCGAGCGCGTTCGTCGCCGGCGTCGGGGGCCTTGTCCGGCTCGCGCGCGCCAAGCGCGGCATGACGCGCCGGCAGCTCGCGCAGCAGTCCGGCGCCTCGGAGCGCTACCTCGCGCAGATCGAAAGCGGGCAAGGCAATCCGACCATCGTCATTCTCAAGTCGATCGCCGAGGCGCTCGGCGTGCCGATCATCGAGCTCCTGCCGCGCGCCCGCGGCCGCAGCGCGGCGATGGCCCGGCTGCTCGATCTGCTCGAGCGGCTGCCGGCGGACGCGCTGCCACCGTTGCTCGAGCTCATCGAAAGCCGCGCCCCGCGCGCCGGCGCAAGCGATCGCGCGCGCCGCATTGCGCTGATCGGGCTGCGCGGTGCCGGCAAGTCGACGCTCGGGCGACGGATCGCCGACGAGCTGGGCTGCCCGTTCATCGAGCTCGATCGGCTGGTCGAGCAGCACTATGGCGCACCCGTTCCCGATCTGATCGAGATGGCGGGGCTTGCAACCTTCCGCCGCTACGAGCGCGCCTGCCTCGAGCGCGTCATTCACGAGCATCAGGCGGCAGTGATCGCGGCCGCCGGGGGCATCGTGTCCGATCCGGAGAATTACACGCTGCTGCTTCGGCGCACGCATTCGATCTGGGTCAAGGCGCGGCCGGAGGACCACATGCGCCGGGTCATGGAGCAGGGCGATTTTCGCCCCATGGCGCACAATCGCGATGCCATGCCGGACCTCGTCGCCATCCTCGATGCGCGGCGTGCCGACTACGCGCGCGCGGAGGCCGAGCTCGACACCTCGGGCGACAGCGTCGAGCAGAGCTGCGCGAAACTGCGCGACATGGTCGCGAGTTGTCTCGGCAGGGAGGAGAAGCCCGCCCGGCCGGGCAGGCCGTCGCGCGGCGCCGGGAGCGAACCCGATTTGCCGCCGATCCGCGGCTTTGCGCGCGGCACCCGCGACCACGATGCACCGGTTGAGCCCCGCCTGGCGGAGAAAAGATCCGGAACTGAGCGCGAATGATGATGCCTCAGCCTGTCGATGAGGGATTCTTCGATCTCGGAGACATGCGGCTCGAATACCGGATGGTCGGGCCGCCTCCGGAGAAGGCACCGACCCTCGTGCTCCTGCACGAAGGGCTGGGCTGTGTCGACGTCTGGAACAGCTTTCCCGCCCGGCTGGCGGCGGCGACCGATACCGGCGTGCTCGCCTATTCGCGTGCCGGCTATGGCCGCTCGTCGCCGTCGCGATTGCCGCGACCGGTCTCATTCATGCATGACGAGGCGCAGCACGTGCTTCCCCGCGTGCTCGATGCCGCGGGTTTCCGCCGCGGGCTATTGGTCGGGCACAGCGACGGCGCCTCGATTGCGACGATCTATGCCGGGACCATCCAGGATCACCGGGTGCGCGGGCTGGTGCTGATGGCGCCGCACTTCTTCACCGAGGACATGGGCATTGCCGAGATCGTGCGCGCCAAGGCCGCGTTCGAGGCCGGGACCCTGCGCACCAGGCTCGCGCGGCTGCACGCCGACCCCGAGAACGCCTTCCACACCTGGTGCGGTCCGTGGCTGCATCCCGACTTCCGCAAATGGGACCTCACCGACGCGCTCGCCCATATCCGCGTGCCGATCCTGATCGTGCAGGGCGAGAACGACCAATACGGCACGGCACGGCAGATCCGGGCGGCGCAGGAGGAGTGCTATTGCCCGGTCGAGGCCCTGCTCCTGCCGCATGTCCGGCATGCCCCGTATCGGGAAGCCGCAGAGGCGACGCTCGCCGCGACCGCCGATTTCGTCAATCGACTGCTGCGCGGTCACGGCGAGGGCGATCTCGCAGCACGACAGGGCAGGCAGGCCGCAGAATGAAGCTGACAGGAGCAACACCGTTCGTTGCCCGGGGAGCGCCCGCGCCGGCGTCATGGCCGGGCTTGTCCGGGCATGACGGTGTCAAGATTTGTCTGAGGAGAGCCCATGGCTGAGGCGGAGCGCAAGCTGAGCAACGGCAAGAGCAGGATCGATTTCCAGACCGATCCGGCGAGCTACCGGCATTGGAAGCTTGGGATCGAAGGCGACATTGCCACCCTCACGATGGACGTCGACGAGAAGGCGACGCTGTTCGAGGGCTACGAGCTCAAGCTCAACTCCTACGATCTCGGCGTCGACATCGAGCTCGCCGACGCGCTCGAGCGCGTGCGCTTCGAGCACCCGCAGGTCAGGGTCATTTTGCTGCGCTCGGCCAAGCCGCGGGTATTCTGCGCCGGCGCCAATATCCGCATGCTGGCCGGCGCCGCGCATGCGCACAAGGTCAATTTCTGCAAGTTCACCAACGAGACGCGCAACGCCATCGAGGACGCGAGCCGGGCGGGTATCGCCACGATCTGCGTGATCAACGGCACCGCGGCGGGCGGCGGCTACGAGCTGGCGCTCGCCGCCGATCACATCATGCTGATCGACGACGGCTATTCCACGGTGTCGCTGCCGGAGCTGCCGCTGCTTGCGGTGCTGCCGGGCACCGGCGGGCTCACCCGCGTCACCGACAAGCGCAAGGTCCGCCGCGACCATGCCGACGTGCTCTGCACCACCGAGGAAGGGGTGAAGGGCAGGCGCGCGGTCGAGTGGCGGCTGGTCGACGAGGTCGTGCCGGGCTCGAAGCTCGAAGAGACGGTCGCCAGGCGCGCCCGCGACTTCGCCGCGCGATCGAGCCGTCCCGGAGCCGCGCAGGGAATTGCGCTTACTCCGCTCGAGCGCAGGCGCTCGGAAACCGCCGCCGAGTACGGCACGCTGTCGGTCGAGCTCCAGCGCCCGCAGCGTGTGGCAACCGTCACCCTGCGCGGGCCGCGAACGCCGCCTCCCGCTTCCGCGGCGGCAATGGTCGAAGAGGGCGCCCGCTTCTGGCCGCTCCAGCTCGCGCGCGAGCTCGACGACGCCGTTCTCGACATCCGGGTGAACGAATACGAGGTGGCGGCGATCGTGTTCAAGTCCTCGGGCGACCCGGACCAGGTGCTGGCCTACGAGGCCTTTCTCGACGCCAACAAGGACCACTGGCTCGCCCGCGAGATCCGCGGATTGTGGAAGCGCGTCCTCAAGCGCATCGATCTCACCTCGCGGTCCCTCGTCACGCTGATCGAGCCGGGCTCCTGCTTCGCCGGCACCCTCGCCGAGATCGCGTTGGCGGCCGACCGCTCCTACATGCTGGCCCCCTCCCCTCCCTCCCCCGCTAGCGGGGGAGGGTTGGGGAGGGGGCGTGACAACCGGCCGCCGGCGCGGCTCGCACTCGCGGAGGTCAATTTCGGCGCCTATCCGATGTCCAACGCGCTCACCCGGCTGGCGAGCCGCTTCCTCGCCGACCCCGCCCAGATCGACCGTGCCAAGGCTCAGCTGGGCAGGATGATCGAGGCGGAACCCGCCGAGCAGCTCGGCCTCGTCACCTTCGCCCGCGACGACATCGACTGGGAGGACGAGATCCGTGTCTTCCTGGAGGAGCGTGCGAGCTTTTCCCCCGATGCCCTGACCGGGCTCGAGGCCAATCTGCGCTTCGGCGGGCCGGAAACCATGGAATCGAAAATCTTCGCGCGCCTGACCGCCTGGCAGAACTGGATTTTCCAGCGTCCCAACGCGGTCGGTGAGGAGGGCGCGCTCAGGCGCTACGGCACCGGCCAGAAGCCGGTGTTCGACACCAGAAGAGTCTAGGAACAGACGACAGAGGACGGAGGACAGCGGACAGACAGATGGAACGATCCCAAGGATGAGGACTGCCTGTCATCTGTCGTCTGTCATCTGTCGTCTGTCATCTGTCGTCTGTCCTCTGAAAGGAGCAAGCCATGGCCGACATCGTCAACGTCGATTACTCGAGCAAGATCCCCAACAACGTGAACCTCGTCGAGGATCGCCAGGTGCTCCGGGCGCTGGAGGGCTGGCATCCCGGCTACATCGATTGGTGGAAGACGATGGGGCCCGAGGGGTTCCAGGAGGCGCTGGTCTATCTGCGCACCGCGGTGTCGGTCGATCCGCGCGGCTGGGCCAAGTTCGATTACGTGCGGATGCCCGAATACCGCTGGGGCATCCTGCTCGCCCCGCGCGAGGAGGGGCGCACCGTTCCCTTCGGCCGCCATTACGGGGAGCCCGCCTGGCAGGAGGTGCCGGGCGAATACCGCGCCTTGCTACGCCGGCTGATCGTCATTCAGGGCGACACCGAGCCGGCATCGGTCGAGCAGCAGCGGCACCTGGGCAAGACCGCGCCCTCGCTCTACGACATGCGCAACGTGTTCCAGGTCAATGTCGAGGAGGGCCGTCACCTCTGGGCCATGGTCTACCTCCTGCAGAAGTATTTCGGCCGCGACGGCCGCGAGGAGGCGGAGGAGCTGCTGCAGCGGCGGTCGGGGGATGCCGACAAGCCGCGCATGCTCGGCGCCTTCAACGAGGCGACGCCGGACTGGCTCTCGTTCCACATGTTCACGTTCTTCACCGACCGCGACGGCAAGATGCAGCTCGAGAGCCTCGCGCAGTCCGGTTTCGATCCGCTCTCGCGCACCTGCCGCTTCATGCTCACCGAGGAGGCGCACCACATGTTCGTCGGCGAGACCGGCATCGGACGAACCATCCAGCGCACGTGCGAGGCGATGAAGGAGGCGCGCGTCGAGGATCCCGGCGACATCGGCAGGGTCCGCGATCTCGGGGTGATCGACCTGCCGACGATCCAGAAGAAGCTCAACCTGCACTACTCGCTGTCGCTCGATCTGTTCGGCTCCGAGGTCTCGACCAACGCAGCCAACGCCTTCAGTTCGAGCCTCAAGGGGCGTTACCAGGAGACCAGGATCGACGACGACCATCGGCTCGAGCACTCGACCTATCCGGTGCTCAAGCTCGTCGACGGCGAGATCAAGCGCATCGACGAGCCGGCGCTCACCGCCATCAACATGCGGCTGCGCGACGACTACACCGCCGATTGCCAGCGCGGCCTCGACCGCTGGAACAAGATCATCGACCGGGTCGGCGTGCCCTACAGGCTCGAGCTGCCGCATGTGTCCTTCCATCGCCGGATCGGCGAGTTCAGGGACGTGCATGCCTCGCCCGACGGGCGGCTGATGGACGAGACGAGCTGGAACAGGGACAAGGACCAGTGGCTGCCGTCCGCGGCCGACGGCGATTTCATCCAGAGCCTGATGAAGCAGGTGCTGGAGCCCGGCAGGTTCGCGGGCTGGATCGCCCCGCCGCGCGTCGGCATCGACAACAAGCCCGGCGATTTCGAGTACGTGAAGATCGCGGCGTAAGCACCGTTACCGGGTCGGCGACGGTGTCGGAGCGCGCGGCCCCTGGCGCGTGGAGCCGCCCGGCTGCACGCTGCTGCCCGAGCCGA
>DASXAP010000218.1:0-2173 GCA_036406655.1 Xanthobacteraceae bacterium
TTCCTCGAGCTCGCGTGCGAGCAGGGCGGCATTCTTCTTTTTTGGATCGGCGCGGCGCGAGCGGCGCGGCGCAGCCTGCCGACGCAGCGGCGCCGCGCCCGATGTCCGCCTCTTGCGACGCTTGGTCATGGGCGCGCCACCTGGGGTCTGGTCACGATGCTGCTTCCATGCCGACATCGACCGGCGGCTCCTGCACCAGCCGGCGGATGCGCTCGACCAGATCGGCAGGTCGGAACGTCTCCTTGACCAGCACGGATTGCACCCCGGAATTCAATCGCTCGCGGTCCGCGGCGTCGAGATCGCGCGCGGTGATCACGATCACCGGGATCTCCCGCCAGTCCGCGTCGTTCTGCAGGGCGGCGACGACCGCAAAGCCGTCCATCTCGGGCATCATCAGGTCGAGCAGGATCACGTCCGGCTTGTCCGTTCGCAGACGAGCCAGCGCCTCGCGTCCGTTGTCCGCCTCCTGCACCATCCACTGCTGCCCCTCGAGCCAGGCGCGCACCCGCTCGCGCTGGATCGCATCATCCTCGACCAACAGCACCTTCGTCGGCCGCGCCGGCGTGCGAAAGCGGCCGACCAGCCGGTGCAGACGCTCGCGGTCGATCGGCTTGCTGAGATAGCCGGCGGCGCCGAGCGCAACGGCGCGGCGGTGCTCGTCCAGGATGGTCACCATGATGACCGGGATCTCGGCGAGCTCGCTGTCCTGCCGCAACGCCGCCAGGACCGACCAGCCGTCGAGATCCGGCATGATCACGTCGAGGGTGATCGCGAGCGGGCGGAGCTCCTTGGCGAGCTTCAGGCCCTCGAGCCCGCCCGCCGCTGTGACGACGGGAAGTCCCTCGGCCTTGAGCTGATGCGAAATGAGCTCGCGCGCGGTGGCGTCGTCGTCGATGACCAGAACGCAATCGGAGCGCGGCGGCCGGCCGCCGTTGCTCGGAGTCCTCGCGTCAGCATCGGCAGCACCCGGCAGGCGGACGGTGAAAACCGACCCCTTGCCCGGCTCGCTCGTTACCGTCACGTCGCCGCCCATCATGCGCGCGAGCTTGCGCGTGATGGCGAGCCCCAGCCCGGTGCCGCCGTAGCGGCGAGCGGTGGAGGAATCGGCCTGGGTGAATTCCTCGAACAGCCTGGCCTGCTGCTCCGCCGTCATGCCGATGCCGGTATCGGCCACCGTGAACTCGACCCAGTTGTGCCCGTCCGCCACCTTGCGCACGCTCAGCCTGACCTCGCCTTGCTTGGTGAACTTGCAGGCATTGCTCAGGAGGTTGAGCAGGATCTGCCGCAGCCGCATGGGATCGACGGTGAGGACGCCGAGGTCGTCCTGGCCTTCGACCAGTAGGCGGTTGTTGTTCTGCTCGGCGAGCGGACGCGCCGTGCCGACAACCTCGTCGATGAGCGGCGCGAGTTGCACGGTCTGTGGATTGAGCTCGAGCTTGCCGGCCTCGATCTTCGAGAGGTCCAGCACCTGGTTGATGAGGCCGAGGAGGTGAGTGCCGGCGCGGTTTACCCGCTGCAGCGGCTCCTGTGCCTTTTCCGTGCCGAAGCGCGCCGCATGGGAGACCATCATCTCGGTGAGCCCGATGATGGCGTTGAGCGGCGTGCGCAGCTCGTGGCTCATGCTGGATACGAACTGCGACTTGTGCTCGCTCGCCAGCTCGACCTCGCGGCTCTTCTCCTGGATCTCGCTGAACAGCCTCGCGTTCTGAATCGCCAGCGCCGATTGCGCCGCAAAGGTCTGCAGCAGATCGATGGTGCCTTGCGAGAACTCGCCGGGCGATTTGCGGCGGACCACAAGGGCCCCGACGATGCGATCGAGGACGAGCAGGGGGACCACCAGGCGCGCGCGAAAGCCCAGCCGCAAGACCAGCTGGTTCGCCCGCGAATGCGGCTGCAGATCGGTCACCTGGTCGGGCTTGCGCTGCTGCGTCGCGGCGCGGACGGCCTCCGAGAAGTCGGCGTGATGCTCCCGGATCACGGCGATCACCTCCGCGCTCATACCGTAGGTCGCGCGCAGCTGGAAGTCGCGGGTGGCCTCGTCGAACACGTACATCACGCCGGCCTCGGTGCCGGAAAGCTGCGTGGCCTTGGCGACGATGGTGTCGAGCACGGTCTGCAGATCGAGCGTCGAGTTGACCGCCTGGGTGACGTCCCCGAGCGCGTGCAGCTCCTC
>DASXAP010000219.1:0-3355 GCA_036406655.1 Xanthobacteraceae bacterium
ACCAAAAGCTATGCCGCCTTGCGTTTGAACGGCTCGATCTTTCGCAGCGCCTTCGCGATTGTGCGCTCTGCGGTCAGCATGTCGTAGCGGTTCTGCAGATTGAGCCAGAACTGGGCGGATGTGCCGAAAAACCTGGCGAGCCGCAGCGCCGTATCGGCGCTGATGCCGAGCTCCTCGCGAACAATGCGTTCGATGCGGGTGCGGGGCACGCCGCATGCTTTGGCCACCGCATATGGCGTCAATCCGACCGGTGCGAGAAACTCCTCGCGCAGCATCTCGCCGGGGTGCATCGGCGGCAGCGTCTTGGCAATCCTCATTGGTGCTGTCACTCCATATTTAGTGGTAGTCGGCAATCTCAACCTCCGCCGGTCCTTGCAGAGTCCAGCGGAAACATATGCGCCATTGGTTGTTGATGCGGATGGAATATTGGCCCTTCCGGTCACCTCTCAGCGCCTCGAGTCGATTACCGGGGATAGCTCCTAAATCACTCAGATGGACGGCGCCGTTCACGGCTTCCAGCTTACGTCGTGCGATCTTCAAGATATCGGCCGGGAAGCCCTTCGGGCATATGCCATTGAATACCGTCTCCGTAATCTTGTCCCTTGAAACTCCGAATGATGGCTGAGCACCTCTCGGGCTGGAAGCAGCCATAGTATCGTCAACGGATACCAAAAGCAAGAAAACAAGACCGCATCCCGATTGGAGCTGACGACGTCATAGCGCCGATCCATGCGGCTGGGCGCCGACGGACACGTTTTGTAGGGGCGAGACATGCCTCGCCCTGCGAAAAACGGGCCGGAGGCCATTGAGACCGCCCAGCGCCGGCCCGGAAATCGCCGCGATCGCTGCGTGAAATGCCGGCCGCAGATGCGGCTGCCGTCCACGGGTGCGTAGCGTATGCCCTTCACCGAGCCCTCACTGCCCGAAATTGCCGCCTCGCCTGCGGCCCAGCTCACGCTCGAGCTTCCCGCGCCGCCGGCAAGCGGCGATACGCCGCTCGTGCCGGTGCGCATGGTCAACGAGTTCGTCTACTGCCCGCGCCTTGCCTTCCTCGAATGGGTGGACGGGGAGTGGTCGGATTCCGGGGACACCGAGGAAGGCCGCCGCGCCCATATCCGGGTCGACGCCGGCGGCGGCCGGATGCCGGAGCCGGACGAGCTCACCGAGAAGCCGGACTTCACCGCGCGCTCGGTGATGCTGGGCTCGGAGCGGCTCGGCATCATCGCCAAGATGGATCTGATCGAAGGCGACGACGCCACGGTCACTCCCGTCGACACCAAGAAAGGCAAGCGGCCGCATGTTGCGGAAGGCGCCTACGAGCCCGAGCGCGTCCAGGTCTGCGCCCAGGCGCTCATTCTCGAGGATGCGGGCTACGAGGTGGCGGAAGGCGCCATCTGGTACGCAGGCTCGCGCGAGCGCGTGCGCATCTCGCTCGACGAGGCGCTGCGCGCAAGGACCCGCGCGGCGATCGCCGAGCTTCGGTTGACCGCCGCTGCCGGCCGTCTGCCGCCGCCGCTCGTGGACAGCCCCAAATGCGCCAGGTGCTCGCTCGCCGGCATCTGTCTCCCCGACGAGGTGAGCTTCTTTCAGCGCGGGCTCGCCCCGCGCCCGCTCAACCCGTCGGCGGATACCGCACTGCCGCTCTATGTGCAGGAGCCGGGGGCGCGGATCTCCAAAGCCGGCGAGGTGCTGGTCATCCAGGGTGAGGAGCGCAAGACCGAGGTGGCGATCGGCGACGTGTCCGAACTGGTGCTGCACGGGCTGGTCGCGTTGACGACGCCCGCCCTGGGCGCGCTCCTGCGCGAGGAAATCCCGGTGACCTACGCCTCGTCGGGCGGCTGGGTGCTCGGTCACACGGTCTCGACCGGACACAAGAACGTCGCCATCCGCATGGCACAATACCGCGCCGCGTTCGAGGAGCGCCGATGCCTTGCATTCGCGCGCAGCCTCGTCGCGGCGAAGATCCGCAACACCCGCGTGTTCCTGCGCCGCAACTGGAAAAGCGGCGAGGAGGCCGAGCGCGACGGCGCGCTCGAGGCGCTCGCGCGGCTTGCAGATCGTGCGCCGCATGCCGCGACCGAGGCGGAGCTGCTCGGCATCGAAGGCGACGCGGCGGCGCGCTACTTCCGCCTGTTCACCACCATGCTCGGCGAGAGCGCGCGCGAGTTTCCTGAGCTCGCCTTCGACAAGCGCACGCGCCGGCCTCCGGCCGACCCGGTGAACGCCATGCTCTCGCTCGGCTATTCCCTGCTCACGCGCACCTGGCTCACCACGCTCTCGGCCGTGGGCTTCGACCCCTATCTCGGCTTCTACCACCGGCCGCGCTTCGGGCGCCCGGCGCTGGCGCTCGACATGATGGAGCCGTTCCGGCCGATCCTTGCGGACTCGACCGTGATCCAGGCGATCAACAACGGCGAGGTGAAGGCGGATGCTTTCATTGCCGCGGGAGGCGCCGTCAACCTCAAGCCGCATGCGCGGCGCGCCTTCATCGCCGCCTACGAGCGCCGGCTCGAGCAGGAAGCGACGCACCCGATCTTCGGCTATCGGGTATCCATGCGCCGGCTGCTCGAGGTGCAGGCGCGGCTGCTTGCGCGGCATCTCATGGGCGAGATCGAGACTTACCCGCACTATCTGGTGCGCTGACCGCCATGATCGACGAGCGGCTCTACGTCGTCACCTACGACATCTCCGACGAGAAGCGCTGGCGGCGGGTGTTCAAGCTCATGCACGGCTATGGGCGCTGGCTGCAGCTCTCGGTGTTTCAGTGCCGGCTCACGGCGCGGCGGCGGGTCGAGCTGGCGCGCCGGCTGGAGGAGACGATCCACAGCCGGGACGACCACGTGCTCATCCTCGACCTCGGCCCGGCGGACAAGGTCGATCCGCGCGTCGAAAGCCTGGGCAAGAGCTTCGAGTCGGTAAAGCGCGCGGCGGTGGTGATTTGACCGCAGGCCGGGCTCGCGGAGCGTGGCGCAGGGGAGGGGCATGGGGTTTATGAAGGAGCGAAGCGGAAAAGCCTCGCCGGCCCTTGCGAGCGCTGCGGTGGTGGATCAGACTGCGCGGGCGCTCGCAGCGGCAAAAGGTCGATCCTTTTCAGCCGGTTGTTTGACATCGTGGTCCGCGATCGACATGCTTCCAAGCCCGTGTGGCCTGGGAAGCAAGGGAGCGTTCGCGCCGGCGCCGATAAGCCCCGCAGCGCGAGCGGCTTGGAGACAGCCCAACTCCGCGGCATTTGTTGCCGCGGCCTCATTGAAGCCCAGCGCCCCCAAGTCTCGAGCGAGCGGTCCACATCTTGGCCTTGTCCCGCGCGTGGTGAGCGATCCCGCTGCGAAGATCACAGACGTGAGCAAACCAGGCC
>DASXAP010000220.1:0-12840 GCA_036406655.1 Xanthobacteraceae bacterium
AAGCGATACAAGCGCTTTCTCGCTGACGTCGTGCTGCCTTCCGGCGAGCTGTTGACGGTGCATTGCGCCAATCCGGGCTCGATGATCGGGCTCGCTGCGCCAGGCTCGCGGGTGTGGCTCTCGAAGTCGGCAAGACCCGACCGCAAGCTCGCGCACAGCTGGGAGCTGATCGAGGTCGATCTCGGCAGCGGCGCCGAGCTCGTCGGCATAAACACCGCCCACCCGAATGCACTGGCCGCCGAAGCGCTCGCGGCCGGCGCAATCGCCGAGCTCGCCGGCTATCCCGGGATCCGCCGCGAGGTGAGGTACGGCAGAAATTCGCGGGTCGACTTCCTGCTCGAGGACGGCGCGCGGGCTCCCTGCTATCTCGAGATCAAGAACGTGCACCTGATGCGTCGGCGCGAGCTAGCCGAGTTTCCCGACGCGGTCACCAGGCGTGGGGCGAGGCACCTGCGCGAGCTTGCCGACATGGTGGCGGCCGGCCACCGTGCGGTCATGCTGTTTCTCATCCAGATCGGCTCGGCGCAGCGGTTTAAGCTCGCTCGCGACATCGACCCCGCTTATGGCGAGGCCTTCGATGCCGCGCGTCGCAGTGGGGTCGAGGCGATTGCCTACCGTTGCCGGATCAGCTGCGATGCCATCGAGGTGATGCAACGGGTGCCGATCGAGGAGTGAAAGGCAGCCGGCCCTTTGCGTCGTCGAGCGAGCTCTCCGGTCCGTAGCGCCCATAGCTCGAATTGAAGGCCTCTTCAGGGTCCGAAATCTGGAGCATCGGTCGACCTGCGAGGCCGATCGAGCGCAATGCTTGCGTCCGGCGCGCGTCTGCTTACATTGCGCTGCAGCAGCGGCGAGTGGCCGCGCGGAGGCGGCGCCGCCGCGATTCCTTGATGAGCTACATCGACGCGGCGCTGGCGCCGCAACGAAAGACCGGACAGATCAAGCTGCACGGACCTGCCGCCTTCGAGGGCATGCGGAAGGCCGGGCGGCTGGTTGCCGAATGCCTCGACATGCTTACCGACGAGATCAGGCCAGGCGTTCCGACTGAGAAGATCGATCGCCTCGTGTTCGACTTTGCGATGGATCACCGCGCCACTCCAGCGACGCTGATGTATCGCGGCTACCGAAAGGCGACCTGCACCTCCGTCAATCACGTGGTCTGTCACGGCATCCCCGGGGACAAGCCGTTGAAGGAGGGCGACGTCGTCAATGTTGATGTCACGTTGATCCTCGAGGGCTGGCACGGCGACTCGAGCCGCATGTACGCGGTGGGCGTGATCCCGCGCCGGGCCGAGCGGCTGATCGAGGTGACCTACGAGGCGATGATGCGCGGCATCTCGGTCATCCGGCCGGGAGCTACCACGGGGGACATCGGCGCCGCCATCCAGGCCTACGTGGAGGGGCAGCACATGAGCGTGGTGCGCGATTTCTGCGGCCACGGGCTCGGCCGGCTGTTCCACGACGAGCCCAACATCGTGCACGTCGGCCGGCCAGGGGAGGGGATCGTCCTGCGTCCCGGCATGTTCTTCACGGTCGAGCCGATGATCAATCTCGGCAGGCCGCAGGTGAAGGTTCTGTCCGACGGCTGGACGGCGGTGACGCGCGACCGGTCCCTCTCGGCGCAGTTCGAGCACAGTGTGGCGGTCATCGAGACCGGCGTGGAAATTTTCACCTTGTCGCCGCACGGTCTTGATCGGCCGCGGCCCGCCCCCGCCCCGCGCGTCTGAGCCTCAACGGGCCCGAGCAAGCCGCCCGCGCGACCGGCCAGTCCGGCCGGCGCCAGTTGACTTTTGTTCCGGATTTGTTCTCTACTCTCATCCATGCCGACGGCAATCCCGGTTCCGTCCTTGCCTCCGGCGGGTTCCGCCGACTGCAAGGCACGGGACGACGCCCACTATCGCGGACACCGCCAGCGGCTGCGCGAACGCTTCCTCGCGGCGGGCGCGCAAGCGCTCGCCGATTACGAGCTCGTCGAGCTCGTGCTGTTTCGCGCCATTCCGCAGCGCGACCTCAAGCCGCTGGCCAAGGAGCTGCTCGTCAGGTTCGGCTCGTTTGCCGAGGTGATCTCGGCGCCGGCCGAGCGGCTCAAGGAGGTCAAGGGGCTGAGCGATGCGGCCGTGACCGAGCTCAAGATCGTGCAGGCCGCCGCGACGCGTCTCCTGCGCGGGGAGATCAGGCAGCGGCAGGTGCTGTCATCCTGGTCGAGCGTGCTCGACTACTGCCGCAGCGCCATGGCCTTCGCCGATCGCGAGGAGTTCCGCATCCTCTTTCTCGACAAGCGCAACCATCTCATCGCCGACGAGCAGCACCAGATCGGCACGGTCGATCATACGCCCGTCTATCCGCGCGAGGTGCTCAAGCGCGCGCTCGAGCTCGCCGCCACTGCCGTCATTCTCGTGCACAACCACCCCAGCGGCGATCCCACCCCCTCGCGCGCCGACATCGAGATGACGCGGGCGATCGTCGAGGTGGCGCGGCCGCTCGGCATCGCCGTGCACGACCACATCATCGTCGGCAAGGACGGGCACGCGAGCCTCAAGGCGCTGAAGCTGATGTAAGGCAGCAGTCACAGCTCACCGGGAGCCGGAGTGCCGACGTTTAGGCGCCGGATACGGCTGCCTCGGCGTCCTTGCGTATGGCGCGCGCGACCACCAGACGCTGGACTTCGGACGTGCCCTCGTAGATCTCCAGCACGCGCTGGTCGCGATAGAGACGCTCGGCAACGGTAGGCTTGCAATAGCCCAGAGCGCCCCAGACTTGCACCGCGGCATCGACGGCTCGGTGCGCGACCTCCGAGGCGAAGAGCTTCGTCATCGCAGCCAGATTGGCAATGTCGCGGCCCTCGTCGTAGGCTGCGGCAGCCTCATGGACCATCATCCGGGCCGCCGAGATCTCGACGGCGATGTCGGCCAGCTCGAATCCGATGCCCTGATTCTCGATGATGCTCCGGCCGAACGCGCGACGTTCGACCGCGCGCTGCGAGGCCTCGCGGTAGGCTGCAAGCGCGAGCCCGACCGATTGGGCGGCCACCAGCACGCGTCCGACGTCGAGGGTCCGCAGGGCAAGGCGCAGGGCCCGATTGAGCTCGCCCACGCGCGCACTCTCCGCTACGACGAGATCGAGCTTCAGGTTGGACGTCCGGGTGCCGCGAAGCCCCATCTTGTCGCAGAGCTCGTCGATGACGGCTCCCGGCTGCTCCTTGTCGACGATGAAGGCGGAAATTCCCCGTCCGCCAACGCCCGGCTCGGTCCTGGCGAAGACGACGTAATAACGCGAGGCGCCGCCGTTGCCGATCCAGTGCTTCTCGCCGCGCAAGCGCCAGTTATCCCCCTCCCGGATCGCCACGGTCTCGACGGCCGCGGCATCGGAGCCGGCGCCCCGCTCCGAAAGCGCAAAGCTGGTCGCCACTCCCTTGGCCATCTCTCCGAGATAGAGATGCTTTTGATCCTCCCGTCCGGCAAGCAGAACAGGGAATGCCCCGAGCTGATAGGTGCACAGGATTGCCGCAGTCGAGGCGCAGCCGGTCGCGATTGCTTCGACCACTGCGGCGACGGCGCTCAGATTGGCGCCTTGCCCCCCGTACGCCTTCGGGATGAACAAGCCCGCCAAGCCATGCTCGACCAAGCGCCGGACGTTCTCCCACGGATAGCGCTGATCCCGGTCCAGCTCCTCGGCAAGGGGTGCCAGATGCTCGGCCGTGAGTCGCTCGGCTACTGCTCGCCAGCGCCGCGCCTCTTCCGCCAACGCAGGCTGCCAGACGACAGAGGACGCAGGATAGACGGCGGAGGACGGATTTCGCCGCCCTGTCTGCGCTCCGTCGTCGCTCATCGGCGCTTTGGTCACTGCTTCATTAGCAGCAGCGGATCGGTGCTGGGGGGGACTCGTTCCCAGATGTCGGTGTCGCTCTCCGAGAACCGCCAGGTGCCGCCGCGGCCAGTCAGCAGCAGCTCGTTGCTGACAAGTCGCCAGCTGGTGAGGCCAAAGCCGGCAATCGGTTCCACGCAGCCGGGCTTGATCGTAACCTTGTAGCTCTCGTTGCCGTCCGAGGTGTTCGAGAGCGTGAGCCGGCAGAGCGGTTTTTCGAATTCCTGCAGCAGCGCCCATTCCCCGAACACCTGCTCGGGGTTGACCGTGGCCGCCTTCACGGCGGCTTGCGTGCGCATGAAGAAGAGGCCCTCACCCTTCCGCTCGGCTTCGTACATGCGGGACTCGACCTCGCCGAAATCGAGAATGAGAGCGCCCTTCGAGTCGAAGAGCCGCACCGCATCATTGGGACCGATGGCCCAGGCAACCACGTCCTTCAGCGCCGGGAACGCGGTCGAGCATTGCGGATCGAGCTCGAGCTTCAGCCCGCCGGGAGCCGCGTCCAGGCTGAATGTCAGCGGGCAGATCTTGTCGCGCGCGGCATTGGAGATTTCCCAGGCGCCGACCATCTCCTTGGCGGTCTCGCCCGCGGTCGGCGCGGTTTGAGCCGGCGCGAAACCGACCAGGCTCGCAGTGGCAAGCGCCGTTACGGGGAGAGAACGAGAGACGACCCGGCGCGGCATGGCAAACCTGATCTCGTAGATCCCTTCCGGCTTGCATCCTAGCGTGCTCGGACGCCCGCCGTCACCATCAGGGCCGCCGTTTGGGCGGCCAGGGGGTCTCCGCAACCGGGGTCAGGGGCGGTCTTCCCGCCGCCCAGGCCAATAGGTTGTCGACCACGAGCTGGTCCATTCTCGAGCGGGTCGTCACCGAGGCGGAGCCGAGGTGCGGGAACAGCACCACCTGCTCCATCGCGATCAGGTCCGGCGGCACCTGCGGCTCGTTCGCATAGACGTCGAGCCCGGCGGCCATGATGGTCTTGCCCTTCAGCGCCTCGATCAGGGCGCGCTCGTCCACGATCGAGCCGCGTGCCATGTTGATCAGGATGCCTTCTCGGCCCAGCGCGGCCAGCACCTCGGCGTTGATCAGGTTCCTGGTCGCCTCGCCGCCGGGAGTGATGACCAACAGCACGTTCACGTCGCGGGCCATATCGAGGAGCTGCGGATAATACCGGTAGGAGACGCCCGCGGCCGGCCGCCGCGAGTGGTAGACCACCGGCACGCGCATTGCCTCGAGCCGCCGCGCGATCGCCTGGCCGATGCGCCCCATCCCGACCAGCCCGACGGTGCTGCTGCGCAGCGAGGCCTTGCTGAGCGGGTAGTCACGCTCCAGCCATTTGCCGGCGCGAACATGGCGCTCGGCCTGCGGCAGCTCGCGTACGGTGCAGAGCAGGAGGCCGAGCGCGGTGTCGGCGACTTCCTCCGTCAGCACATCGGGCGTGTTGGTTACGGTGATCCCGTGTGCGGCCGCCCAATTGGTGTCCACGTGATCGTAGCCGACGCCGAACGACGAGACGATCTCAAGTCGGGGCAACCGTTGCATCAAGGCACCGTCGACCCGACGCGAGGTGATGGAGACGGCGATCGCGCGCAGATCCGGCGCGGTGTCGGAAAAGAAACGCTCGCGATCGCTCTCTTGTGGCAATCCGACCAGCTCGAACACCGGCGCGAGCCCTTTGGCGATGACTGGGCGCGCCGGCCCGATCATGAGCACCGTGGGTTTCTCGGCCATCTCGGGCTATATCAGCATCGTAATCGGCTGCTCCAGCAAGCCGCGAAACGACGCGATGAGCTCCGCCCCGAGGGCGCCGTCGATGACGCGGTGGTCGCAGGAGAGCGTGACGGACATGACGCTCGTGAAACGCACGGCGCCGGTGTCGGTTTCAACCGCCTGCCGGCGGGCGGCACCAATCGCGAGGATCGTCGCCTGCGGCGGGTTGATGATGGCGGAAAATTCACGCACGCCGTGCATTCCCAGATTGCTTATCGTCGATGCGCCGCCCTGGTATTCGCTCGGCGCAAGCTTTCTGGCGCGCGCACGCGCAGCGAGCTCCCGCATCTCGGTCGATATCGCAGAGAGCGTCTTTGCCTCGGCGCCGCGGATCACCGGGGCGAGCAGCCCGCCCTCGACCGCCACCGCAACGCCGATATCGCAACGGCCGAAGCGAAGAATGCGGTCGCCCGCCCAAGCCGCGTTGGCCGCGGGCACGCGCTGGAGTGCCGCTGCCCAGGCCTTGATCACGAGATCGGTAACCGAGACCCGGACGGGGGGATTGCCTTGGCAGTCCTTCGGGGCGGCCGCGTTCACCTCCTCGCGCAGCTTGATCAATCGGCCGATCTCGATATCCGCGGTCAGATAGAAATGCGGGATCGTCTGCTTGGCTTCGAGGAGACGAGCAGCGATGGTTCGGCGCATGCCATCGAGCAACACCTCCTCGAACGGCACGTTGCGATAGAGCGCCTTGATCGTGTCGGCGCCGGCGCTCCCAATGGGCAGTCGCTGCGCCACTCCCTGCTCGGATGCCATGGCACGGGCGGTCGCCTCGACATCGCGGGCGCTGATGCGGCCATGCCGGACGGCGACGGCGACGGCGACGTGACGAAGCTCGATCCCGGCTTGTGCCGCCAATCGGCGCGCCAGCGGCGTCGCCATGCGGCCATCGGGCAGCCGAGCCGGCCCGAAGTTGCGCGCAGGCGTGCGCACCTCGAAGAATGGATCGAGCTTGATTGGAGCGAGGGGCTCTCGTCCGGGCCGCCGGACTTCGTGGCGTTCGGATTCCTGCCCGCGGAGAGCGCGTTCGGGCGCTGTTTCGCCGCGCACCGCGGCGGGGACGGGGTCCGCTTGCGCACCGCCTCCCGCGCGCTTCGGCAAGGGACCGGAAGCAGCGGAAACCGCGCGTGCAGCTTCCGTCGCTGCAGGGGACTCCCGCTTGGTCGATGCTTGGTCGGCGATGACGGCGACCACGGCGCCGACCGGGGCCACCTCGCCCGCCTGCACGCGTATCTCGGAGAGAACGCCGGCGCTCGTGGAAGGCACCTCCATCGACACCTTATCGGTCTCGATCTCGAACAGGTTGTCCCCCGGCGCGACCGCGTCACCCGCCGACTTGAACCATCTGGTGATCTTGCCCTCGGCCACCGTCTCGCCGAGCTGCGGCATCAGCACGTCCATTTATGCCGATCCTGCCAGGGTGCCGTCAGTAGCGTGGGCAAAAGCGCGATCACCGCACTCGATCTCTCAAAGTGGAAAGGTGGAAGGCCCTGGCCACCGCCCGCCATCCCGCGATGATGGGCACGGCGCTGCGCGTGATCGGAGGGTGCACCCAGCGGTCGCATGCCCGCGTGCGCCTGTGCCCAGCCTGCGAAATCCGGCTCCTTCGCTCACCATGTCACCGAGACGTATTGTGTCTCCAAAAACTCCATCAGCCCTTCGTGGGCGCCTTCACGACCGATGCCGGACTGCTTCATGCCGCCGAACGGTGCCGCAGGATCGGACACGAGGCCGCGGTTGAGACCGATCATCCCGAAGTCGAGCTGCTCGGAGACCCGCATGCCGCGGCCCATGTCGCTGGTGTAGACATATGCGACGAGCCCGTACTCCGTGTTGTTGGCGCGCTCGATGGCCTCGGTCTCTGAAACGAAGGTCTGGATCGCCGCGACCGGGCCGAAAATCTCCTCGTTCAGCATCTTGGCACCGTCCGGCACGCGATCGAGCACGGTCGGCGGATAGAAATGTCCGGGACCCGCCGGAGCCTTGCCGCCGGTGAGAATTTGCGCCCCCTTGCCGACCGCATCGTCCACGAGATCGATCACCTTCTTCTTGGCGTCCGCATTGACCAGCGGGCCCACCATCACCCCGTCGTCGAGGCCGCTGCCGACCTTGAGCGCCGCCATCCGGGTGGTGAGCTTGCGGGCGAATTCGTCGTGCACCCGCTCGTGCACGTAGAAGCGATTGGCGGAGGTGCAAGCCTCGCCCATGTTGCGCATTTTCGCGATCATCGCGCCGTCGATCGCGGCGTCGATATCGGCGTCCTCGAAGACGATGAAGGGAGCGTTGCCGCCGAGCTCCATCGCTGGCTTGACCACGCCGTCGGCGGCTTCGTGCAGGAGCTTGCGGCCGACCTCGGTCGAGCCCGTGAACGACACAACGCGCACTCGCGGATCGTGCAGCATGGCGCTCACCACCTTGCCGGACGAGCGGGACGGAATGACGTTCACCACCCCGGCGGGGACGCCGGCCTCCTCCAGAATCGGCATCAATGCGAGCATGGTGAGCGGGGTGTCGGAGGCAGGCTTGAGCACGACCGTGCAGCCTGCCGCCAGCGCCGGCCCGATCTTTCGGGTCGCCATGGCAGCGGGGAAATTCCACGGCGTGACCAGCACCGCGACGCCGGCCGGCTTGTGGTGCACTACGATCCGTGCGCCGGAAGCGGGCGCGCGCGACAGGCTGCCGACCGCGCGTACCGCCTCCTCCGCGTTCCAGCGGAAGAATTCGGCGGCATAGGCGACCTCGCCGCGTGAGTCGGAGAGCGCCTTGCCGTTCTCGATGGTGATCAGCTTGGCGAGCCGCTCGGCATCCCGGATGATCAGATCGAAGGCCTTGCGCAGGATCTCGCCGCGCTCGCGCGGCTTTTTGGCGGCCCAGGGCGCGAAGGCGTCGCTCGCGGCATCGACCGCCGCCTTGGCATCCTCGACAGTGGCGCTCGCCACCGAGGCCACCCTGTTCTCGGTCGCCGGGTCGAGCACGTCGAAGCGGCCGCCGTCCGAGGCTTTGCGCCATTTGCCGCCGATCCACAGTTCGGTAGGAACATTGGCGAGCAGGTTTTCATACATGGGTGGATCCTGTCTTGCTGTCTCGCGTCGTTATAGCCCCGATTGAGCGCAGCGAAATCCGCGAGGGCAGGGCATTTTCGTGCGCTCCCGGATGTCCGAGTGCTCCATCCCGGGCGATCAAGCTACGACTCCATCGACCGGCGCACCCGATCCACTATGCGCTCGGTGGTGGGCAAGGCGATGTCCTCGAGGACGTCGGCGGCCGGCAGCGGGATGTGCGGAGTCGTGATCCGCACCGGTGGCCCGTCGAGATCGTAGAAGGCCTCGTCGGCGACGATCGAGACGATCTCGGCGCCCCAGCCGCAGAGCCGCGGGTTCTCCTCCACCGTGAACAGCCGATGCGTCCGTGCAACCGAGCCGAGGATGGTCTGGGTGTCGAGCGGCACGAGCGACCGCAGGTCCACGACCTCGCAGTCGATGCCGTGTTGGGTCTTGAGCCGTTCCGCCGCCTCGAGCGCCCGCGGCACCATCAAGGCGAGCGCCAGGATGGTCGCGTCCCTGCCGGGACGGAGGATGCGGGCGCTCCCGAGCTGATCGACGATCTCGCCATCGGGCACCTCGCCCTTGGTCGGGTAGAGCGACTTGTGCTCGAAGAAGATGACGGGATCGGGGTCGCGCACCGCCGCGGCCAAGAGCCCGATCACGTCACGCGGGGTCGAGGGCGCCACCACCTTGAGCCCGGGGATCATCATTGCCCAGTTCTCGACGCTCTGCGAGTGCTGGGCGCCGAACCGAGAGCCCGCGCCGTTGGCGGTGCGCACCACCAGCGGGCACTTGATCTGCCCGTTCGACATGTAGCGGCTCTTGCCGAACTCGTTGGCGATATAGTCGAAGCAGACCGCAAAAAAATCCGAGAACATGATCTCGGCAATGGGCTTGAGGCCGGTCATCGCCGCGCCCATGGCGGCGCCCAGGATCGCCTGCTCGGAGATCGGGCAATCGCGCACGCGCCTATCGCCGAACTGCTCGTACAGTCCCACCGTGCTCTTGAACACACCGCCGGCTTTGGCGACGTCCTCGCCGAAGAAGATCACGTCGGGATCGCGGGTCATCTCCTGGGCGATGCCGCGGGTAACCGCGTCGCGGTAGGTCAGTTCCGCCATGCGAAGCCTCCGTCGGCGTAGACGTCGGTGGTGAGAATGTCCGGCGGCGGCGGGGGCGCCGCCTTGCATCTCTCGGTCGCCTCCTCGACTCGGCGCTTGACCTCGGCATCGATGCTCGCAATGACATCGTCGCCGATGCCGAAATTCCTGAGCCGCTCGCGGTAGATGATGATCGGGTCGCGTTGTTTCCAGTGATCGAGCTCGCCTTCGGGACGGTACTTCGCCGGATCCGCCCGGGAGTGACCGCTGTACCGATAGGTCAGGCACTCGATCAGGGACGGACCTCGCCCGGCGCGGGCCCTCTCGTAGGCGGCGCGCGCCGCGCGGTACACCGCATCGGCGTCCTGTCCGTCGACCAGGATGGGGTCGAGCCCGTAGGCTGCCGCACGCCCCGCCGCCGGGTGGCTCACCGGGATCACCTCGCCGATCGGCGTGTATTCCATGTAGAGATTGTTCTCGCAGACGAAGACCACCGGCAGCTTCCACACCGAGGCAAAATTGAGAGCCTCATGGAAGGCGCCGATGTTGGTGGTGCCGTCTCCGAAGAAGCAGACAGTCACGTCGCCATCGCCTTTGTACTGGGCGCGCAGCGCGGCGCCGCAGGCGATCGGCAGGTGGGCGCCGATGATGGCATAGGAGCCCATCACGCCGTGCTCGGCGGAGGTGAGGTGCATGGAGCCGCCCTTGCCGCGCATCAACCCGTTGTCGCGCTGCATCAGCTCGCCCAGCACCTTCTCGATCGGGACGCCGCGCGCCAGGGTGTGGGCGTGGCCGCGATAGGTGCAGAACGAGAGGTCGCCCGGCTGCATGGCCGCGGCAAACCCGGCTGCCACCGCCTCCTGGCCGAGCGAGAGGTGGCTCGTTCCCTTCACCAGGTTCTGCAGGAAAAGGTCGAAGGCGCGCTGCTCGCTTTCGCGGATCTCGACCTGCAGCCGGTACATGGTGAGCCGCTTTTCCTCGCCGATATCGTCGTTGATGCCCCCGCCGGTGCCGACTGCGTCGCCAGTCGATCCGCGGGCCGATTTTTCTTGCATGAACGCTCGCTCCGAGAGGTCGATGCAGGTGGACGCCTGCCGCCGCGGAAATTAGCCCTACTTCGTAGCTTGGGTCGAGCCTCAAAACGGCGCTCACCGCCGGCTTGGCATTCGGGCGAGACCCACGAGGCGCTGGGCGAACCGCGGGGCCGCGGGTGCAAAGCTCGGGGGCGTCGCCCGACGGCTCTCGCGCCAGGCCGCTGGTCCGGAGCTACGCCTTTCGCGGGATTCGCTCCCGATGCAGAACGTACAGGCCCGAGCCGACCACGATCGCCGCGCCGAGGAGGGTCCAGCGCTGCGGCACGTCGCCGAACACCAGCAACCCGAGCGCGATCACAAGCACGATCTCGGTGTAGATGAACGGCGACAGCACCGCCGCCGGCGCCAGGCGATGCGCGGCGATCAAGAGATAATGGCCGAAGCTGCCCAGGGCCCCGGACGCGACCATCAGCGCGATGACGAGCGCGTCGGATGGCGTGGTCCAGGCCAGCGGCAGGATCGGCAGGAGCACTGCCGCGCCGACGATGTTGGAATAGAACAGCGTGGTCTCGTTGGAATCGGTACGCGCCAGGATGCGGGTGGCGATTGCATAGAGCGCATAGAACATGGCGCCGGAGACCGAGAACAGCGCCGCCGGCTGAAAGGCGGCCGACCCCGGGCGCGTGATGACCAGCACGCCGGCAAAGCCCATTGCGATCGCCGTCCACCGCCGCCAGTGCACCCGCTCGCCGAGGAGCGGCCCGGAAAGCGCTGCGACATAGAAAGGCGTTGAGAACATGATCGCAATCGCCTCATCGAGCTGGAGGTGCCGCAGAGCCGCGAAGTTGCACAGGGTCGAGCCAAGCAGCAGCATCGAGCGCAGGAGCTGCAGCAGCGGTCGGGTGGTGCGCATGAGCCCCGGCGTCGTCCACGGGTTCGACAGCGCGAACGGGAACAGGAATGCTCCGGTATAGCGCGCCCACACCACCTGCAGCGTGCTCATGTAGAGAGAGAGATACTTCGCGGTCGTGTCGAGCAGGGCGAAGCAGCTCACGGCCCCGCACATCAGGGCAATGCCGGTCAGGCGCTGGACGCGTTCCTGCGCTGCGGGGTCGGTCATGGTGGAAGGTTCTGAGTTGGCTTAAATTGCAGCTTCTGGCATTTCCCCGGAGGCGACACAATGCGTGGCAGCAGTCGGCCAGTTCTTGTCGCGGCAGCGCTTATGTCGGTTGTCGCGGGCATGACTCGAGCCGACGAGGTCCGCGTGCTGAGCGTCGGCGCGGTGCAGAACGCGATCCGCACTCTCGCCGCCGATTTCGCAAAGGAGAGCGGGCACCGCATCGTCTTCACTATCGGTGCCCCGGCCCTCGTGATGCAGAAGATCAAGGCGGGCGAGGTGCATGACGCGATCATCGTCTCCGAGCCGGCCATGGACGCGCTCGACCGCGACGGTCTGGTCAATCCGGAAAGCCGAGCCCGTCTCGCGGCCGCAGGGCTCGGCGTGGCGGTGCGCGCCGGGGCGCCGCTGCCCGACCTCGCGACTGTGGATGCTTTCAAGCAGGCGCTGCTCAACGCCCGATCGATCGTCTACGGCGATCCGGGCATCCCTGACCAGAGCGGGGAGAAGGCCGAGCGCTTGCTTGCCGGTGCCGGAATCCTGGATGTCCTCAGGCCCAAGATCCGTGTCGTTCCCGGTCAGGCGCAAAGCCAGGACATGATCGCCAAAGGGGAGGTGGAGCTCGGCCTCTACAATGCGAGCGAAATCCCCGCGGGCAAGGGGGTGCAATTTGCGGGACCGGTTCCGGCGCCGTTGCAGGTCCTGACGACCTACGAAGGGGCGCTGATGTCCGAGGGCTCGGTGCCGGAAGCGGCGCGCGATTTCATCGAATTCCTGGCCAGCGAGGACGCGCGCGCGAAGTGGGTCGCCGCCAGGCTCGAGCCGCTCAATCGCTGATCTGTCGGCGAGGAAGCGCTGGCGTGACGGTAGGCACGCAACGCAGGGCAGATGCGATGTTCACGCTTTGTGGTCGC
>DASXAP010000221.1:0-7448 GCA_036406655.1 Xanthobacteraceae bacterium
TCGATCGGCGCTTGCGCCGGGGTACGTGACTACGGTCGGGCTACGCCCTCCCTCCGTCACGCACCCCGGCGCAGTCTTGGCGTTCCCCCCGGGTCAATTCCTAGTGTCGCCGGAGGGTCAATTCCGGGTGTCGCTTGACAGAGGGGGCGCAACAAACGAGCCCATCGCCACTGTCCCCCCACCCCAGCCCTCCCCCGCAAGCGGGGGAGGGAGCAGATCCCCCGTGCCGCACGCTTGCGAAGGAGCCGCACGCTTGCGCAATGTCGCCCCGCCGGCGGGCCGCCGGCGGGGAGCTCAGGAACGAATTGGCGGGAACTCCGTTGGCCTCGCGAGCTCGTGGGGCTGGTCCATGGATATGGGTGCGATCCGTCGCCCCGGCCCAACCGCCTTGGAGCACTCCGCCGATGAATCCATCCGAGGAATTCTTGCGGCATGCCGCCGAATGCCAGCAGATGGCCAAGCTCACGCGCGATCCGCAGAGCAGGGAGACCTGGAGCCGGATGGCCGAACGCTGGATTTCCTGCGCCGAGCGTTTCCGGACCCAGCAACTCGCCGCCCACCGCGGCCCGATGCGGCACCAGCGCCGGGCGGCGGCACAGTCGGCCGAGCCCGGCTTCGGCGACTGAGCCCGGCACATTCCTGACATTGCCGCTGGCGCGGCGCTCGACGCTGCCTGCCGCCGCGCGTCGCTGCGCGGTCGCGGCCGCGTCGGTGGTGGGGGGTTGCGAATATCCGGACAAAAAAACCCCGCCGGAGCGGGGTCAAGTCAAGGGAGGAAAACGCCCATCGATTCGCGCAGGAACGCTTATCCGATTCGGGGCTCCCGCGAACGGTCAATATGCAGTCTTCCACATGTTCGTCCGCAAGGCGGCAGCGCCCGTTCTCCTTCCGCGAGCGGCCCGCGCCGAGCCCTATTCCTCGGTGACCTCGAACAGCCCCACCGCCGCCATGGCCGCCCGGTACCGTTCGAGCGGATCGGGATTCCTGTTCCACTCGGCGATCCGCGCCGCCCAGCCCTCGCTCACCCGATAGCGCAGCCCGACGCCGGTCTTGCGGTCGCGTATCAGGACGACGGCGAGGAGCCCGGCCGGTGCCTTGCTCTGGGCTACCTGCAGGGTCCCCTGCCCCGGACTCGCGCGGGTTGCGAGCATCACGCCGTCGGCGATGCAGGGACAGGGCGCCTTCTCGCCGGTGAGGAAGGTGACGCTCACCCCGCCCGGCGCGGCCTTGAGCCGCTCCAATGCGTCGAGGCCGATGCGGATGCCCACCGGGACGAGGGCGACGAAGCCGCCGTGCAGCCGGATGCCGAGCCTGATCCATTCCTCGGGGCTCTCCGCTTGCCCGAGCGCGGTGAAGAGCACGGCACCCAGCAGCGCCAGGACGGCGATCCACGAGGTGCTCCGCATCCGTTCCTGCTGCCGCATCGCCCGACCCTACCCTGACTACGCGCCGAGCCGCATCTGCGCGAGCGCGGCGCGGCCGAGCAGCCCATAGGGGTTGCCGAGCGTCTCCAGCATCTCGAAGTGGTTGTAGCCCTCCCCGACGAGGAGCTCGACCGGCTTGCCGGCGGCCTCGACCGCGGCATGGAAGTCGCGCGTCTGCCGCTTGAACTCCGGGGTCTCACAGGTGCCGTGGGCGAGGACGAGCGCCGTCGCGAGCCGGTCGAGATGCCGCTGCGGGCTCAGCTCCTGCTCCATCGCATCGGTGAACCTGACGTATCGCGAGCGCTTCGACAGCCGCACCGGCTCGAGGTCGTACATGCCGCTGCTGAGGGTGGCGCCTTTGACGATGTTCGCCGGCAGGCCCTCGCTCGGCCAGTCGTGCGTGACCACGCAGCCGGCGAGATGCGAGCCGGACGAATGCGAGGTGAGGTAGAGCCGCTCGGGATCGCCGCCGAAGCTCTTGGCATTGCGATAGACCCAGCCGACGGCGCGGCGCACCTGCTCGACCATCGGGAACAGGCTGCCGCCCGCCTCCTCGACATTGATGAAGTCGAGGATGAGGTAGTGCGCACCCGCGGTCACGAACGGCTCGGCGAGGAAGCCGTAATCGGCGGCGCGATTGGCGCGCCAGGCGCCGCCGTGCACGAAGATGTTCACCGGCGCGTTCGCCGCCCGGCTGCGATAGAGGTCGAGACGCTCGATCCCGCTCGGGCCATAGGCGAGACGTGCGGGGGCGCCGAGCACCGCCCGCGCCTTGGCGCTGTTGGCGAGCCGGCGCTTGCCGATCTCCTCGCGATTGGGCGCGTAGACCAGCTGGTCGTAGGCGTCGTCGAGCTCCTGCTGGTCCATGTCGAGCCAGACGATCGGACCCTTGGCGCGCCCCGGCTGCCCCGGCGCCGCGCCGCCCGTGGAGCTGCCGGCGCCGCCCGGGCGGAGGGCGCGATCCGGCATGGTCGTGACCGTCTCGCTCATCGGCGTGCCCGCCGGCTCACGGGCTCGCATGGTCGATGAACTTCGCCGGCGGCGCCTCGCCCCATTGCGAGTTGAGCGCCTCCTCCGCCGGCACCAGGTTCGAGCCGTTGGCGAGGTTGAGACGGTCGCTGTCGGCCCAATGCTCGTGCACGCGGCCCCACGGATCGGCCCAGTAGTCGTAGACCTGGCTGCCGAGCACGTGCCGGCCGAGCCCCCACATGTGCTCGTACTTGCCGATGCGGACGAGATGATCGTGGCCCATGGCGACGTCGTCGATGTCGGGGACCTCGAACGAGAGGTGGTTGAGGCCGGTCTTGCCGTGGCGGAGGCAGAAGAACACGTGGTGGTCGACGAAGCTGTCGCCGCGGTCGCAGCGGTTGAACGAGCCGATCAGGTTGCTCTTCTCTCCGACATAGACGTCGTCGGAGCAGATGAAGCCCAGCGTCTCACGGAACCAGGCGACGGTCTCGTCGAATTTCGGCGTCATCAGCACCCCGTGCGCGATCCGCTTGACGTGCGCGGCGCCCTTGGGCAGCCGCATCAGCTCGCCCGCCCGCAGCAGCGGATCGTCCCCGGTGTTGAGCTTCTGCCGCGCGGCCTTGATCGGCGGCGAGGTCGCCATGCCGTGCACGACCTCGATCTGGTAGCCGTTCGGCTCGGTGAGCCGCACCCGCCTGCCGCCGCCGGGCTCGTCGATCGGCTCGATGGCGGAGGCGCCCGGCGCTTTGGTGAGCCGCTCGAGCGCGCCCTCGCTCGGCGCGTAATAGGCAAAGCCCACGAATTTCGGCTCCCCCTTCTCGGTGATGTGGATGTGATGGGGCGGATCGGTGCCGCGCATGTAGAGCGCGGTCGGCGTGCGCTCCGAGCGCACCATGCCGAAATGGGTGAGGAACTCCTCCATGACGTCGAGATCGGGCGCGCGCAACCGGCCATAGGCCATGTCGGCAACCTTGATATGGGGCATGTCGATCACTCTCCCGTTTCCGTCCCTGTGCTCGGACTCTGGCGCAGGCCTGCGGCAATTTCAATTGCGTAGCCGCGCGGCCGCCTGAAGCAGGCGGCGCATGCGCGGCGCGCCGCCGGGTTCTCTCGGATGCGTGTCCCGGATGCGGTGCAGCACGAGCGCTCCGAAGGCATTCGAATTGATCCGGACGATAGTGCGCTCGTGCTGCACCGCTGATCCGGGACCGCCACAAAGACTGAGTTTCGGGCGGTCCCGGGTCTGCAGCGCAACACTTCGTGCTGCGCCGCGCCCGGGACACACGCATACAACCGTCAGACTCGCTACCCTAGCCGAGGTTGAGCTCCTTGAAGAAGTCGTTGCCCTTGTCGTCGATGACGATGAAGGCGGGGAAGTTCTCGACCTCGATGCGCCAGATCGCCTCCATGCCGAGCTCGGGATATTCGACCACCTCGACCTTCCTGATGCAGTGCTCGGCGAGATTGGCCGCCGAGCCGCCGATCGAGGCGAGATAGAAGCCGCCGTATCGGCGGCAGGCTTCGCGCACCGCCGCCGAGCGGTTGCCCTTGGCGAGCATCACCAGCGAGCCGCCGGCGGCCTGGAAATCGGCGACGAAGGAATCCATGCGGCCGGCGGTGGTCGGCCCGAACGCGCCGGAGGCATAGCCCGCGGGAGTCTTGGCCGGACCCGCGTAATAGACCGGGTGGTCCTTGAAATGGCCGGGGAGCCCCTGCCCCTGCTCGAGCCGCTCGCGCAGCCTGGCGTGGGCGAGGTCGCGGGCGACGATCATCGGGCCCGAGAGCGAGAGCCTGGTCCTGATCGGGTGCCGTGCGAGCTGGGCGAGGATCTCCGGCATCGGCCGGCGCAGGTCGATTCCGACCACGCTGCCGCCGAGCTGCTCCTGGTCGATGTCGGGAAGGTATTGCGCCGGGTTGCGCTCGAGCTCCTCGAGGAAGACGCCTTCGCGGGTGATCTTGGCGAGCGCCTGGCGGTCGGCGGCGCAGGAGACGCCGAGCCCGATCGGCAGCGAGGCGCCGTGGCGCGGCAGCCTGATCACCCGCACGTCGTGGCAGAAATACTTGCCGCCGAACTGCGCACCCACGCCGAGCGACTGGGTGAGCTTGTGCACCTGCGCCTCCATGGCGAGATCGCGGAACGCGTGGGCCTCTTCGGAGCCGCGGGTGGGGAGGGCGTCGAGGTAGCGGCAGGATGCGAGCTTCACCGTCTTCATCGTCAGCTCGGCCGAGGTGCCGCCGATCACGATCGCGAGGTGATAAGGCGGGCAGGCGGCGGTGCCCAGGGTGAGCACCTTCTCCCTGAGGAAGCCGATGAGGCGCTCGGGCGTCAGGATCGACGGTGTCGCCTGGAACAGGAACGACTTGTTGGCCGAGCCACCGCCCTTGGCGATGAACAGGAACCTGTAGGCGGCGGCGCTCTCGCCCTCGCCTTCGGCGTGGATCTCGACCTGCGCCGGCAGGTTCGAGCCGGTGTTGCGCTCCTCGAACATCGAGATCGGCGCGAGCTGCGAATAGCGCAGGTTGCGCTTGAGGTAGGCGTCGCGTGCGCCTTCGGCCAGGGCCGCCTCGTCGCCGCCCTCGGTGAAGACGAGGCGGCCCTTCTTGCCCACGATGATGGCGGTGCCGGTGTCCTGGCACATCGGCAGGACGCCGCCGGCGGCGATGTTGGCGTTCTTGAGAAAATCGTAGGCGACGAACCTGTCGTTCGGGGAGGCTTCCGGGTCGTCGAGGATCGCCCGCAGCTGCCGCAGGTGTCCCGGCCGCAGCAGGTGGTTGATGTCGGTGAAGGCGGCCTCGGCGAGCGCGCGCAGCGCCTCGGACGCGACGACCACGAGCTCGTGGCCGTTCCAGCGCTCGACGCGCATCCCTTCCGTGCCGAGCTTGCGGTAGGGCGCGCTATCCTCGCCGAGCGGGAACAGCGGGGTGTGGCGGTAGGGCGGGGTTGCCTGCACGGGGGCGGTCATGGTTCGGGCTGCGATTCACCTGGGCGGAGGCGCTTCTTTATACAAGCATGGTCCGAGCCGATCACCTGAAGCAACAATCGAAATCCCTGACGTCCGTCCGCCTTTCGGACGCGAGACCTGACTGACTAACGGGATCGGCTTATGGGCTCGAAGCTGATCTTCAGCCGGTGGCCGGTAGCCTTCGCGAAGCGATTGAGCGTGCGGGTGGATGGACGTCCGCGGCCGCTCTCCAGCCGGGCGATGGTGCTCTGGGTCGTCTTCATGCGGCGTGCCAGCTGTGCCTGGCTCAGCCCGGAGTGGCTTCGAGCCTTGGCGATCTCCGCGGCCAAGGCGAACTCCTCTTCGAGTGCCTCGTATTCCTTGCGGTATTGGGAATCCTTCATCCAGCTCTTATGCAAGTCCTTGATCTTGATCATCGCACCTCCTTGGCCCTCTCGCGGGCGATTTCCAGCTCCCGCAGCGGGGTTCTTTGCGTCTTCTTGATGAACACACGCAGGATTATCACGCGGTTATCAGTCGCGGTGACATAGATCGCACGAGAAATGCCGTCCCGACCGCGGATCCGCAGCTCCCATAGCTTTGGTTCGAGATGCCTCACGCTCTCCCGCGGCAATGCCTCGAAGCCCATCCGCTCGATGAGCTCGGTCATTCGCGCAAGGCGTGCGCGCATGTCTGCCGGAAGCGCCGCAATCTCCTGGACAACCAGCGCATTGAGGGCGCGGACACTCCATTGCATGGCACACCCCTATCGCAAAAAAGCGATGGTGTCCAGCCGACGTGAAGCGTCTCGATTCGGGCATCCGGCCCCCGCAAAGACACGATTGCAATCGGGCTGCATGCGGCGGGATGATCCGAGGCAGAAACGAGCGAAGGAGCATCGTCATGCCGCTCACCGTCCGCCGCGTCGTCACCGGCCACGACCACCACGGCCGCGCCAGGGTGCTGATCGACGAGATTGCCAGGAACGTGGTCGAGGGCCGCCCCGGTGCGCAAGCCGCCAGCATCTGGATCAGCGAGGGCTTCCCGGTCGACAACGACGGCGGCACCGACACCGCCGGCCGCAAGGTCGGCACCACCCTCGACGACGGGCTCGTGTTCCGGGTGGTGAGCTTCGGTCCGGGGGTGGCGCCGCGCAACCACCGCACCTCCTCGATCGACTGCGCCACCGTCATCTCCGGCGAGATCGACATGGAGCTCGACGACGGGGCGAGCGTGCATCTGCGCGCGGGCGACGTGCTGGTGCAGCGCGGGACCATCCACAACTGGGTGAACCGGGGCACCGCGCCCTGCGTCATCGCCTTCGTGCTGGTTGCCGCCAAGCCGGTCCGCGCCGGCGGGAAGCTGCTCGAGGCGGCGGGCTGAACGCCGGGACTGCAAATTCACAGCGTCGCGGCGAAACCGTTGCAGCGAGCCGAATCGGCGTATAGGTCGGCCGGCATGTCCCGCAAGCGACCCTTCCGGATCGGCCGCGCCCGCACCGGGCTCGGGCTGTTCGCCACCGAGCCGATCCGCAAGCATGCGAGGATCGTGGAGTACCGCGGACGCAAGCTCACCAATGCGGTGGCGGAGAGGCTCGAGGCGCGCGGCAACCGCTATCTCTACGAGCTCAACACCCGTTGGACGATCGACGGCTCGAGCCGCAGCAACGTCGGGCGCTACGCCAATCATTCCTGCCGGCCGAACGCCGAATCCTACCAGGTGCGCCACCGGGTGTTCCTGCGGGCGATCAAGAAGATCAAGCCCGGCGACGAGATCACCTACGATTACGGCACCGACTACCTCGCCAACGTGATCACCCGCCGCGGCTGCAGATGCGACAAGTGCCGCAGCAAGCGGGCGCAGGCGCGCGCGCGGGCCCGCGCCAGGGCGCGGCGGGCGAAGGCGCGCGCGTTGCGCGGCCGCGGAAACGGGCGGCACACCCGGCGCAACGGCGGCAACGGACAGCACGCCCCGCGCAACGGCGGCAACGGGCGGCATGCCCCGCGCTGAGGAGCCGCGCCGGCGGAGAGTTTCGACCGCGCAGTCGACGGAGGTTGCACCCAAGCCACGGTCGCGGTCCGCGACGGCCTCGTCGACCGTGTATCTATTCTAA
>DASXAP010000222.1:0-5028 GCA_036406655.1 Xanthobacteraceae bacterium
CGACCTCATTCTGCTCGACGAGCCGTTCGGCGCGCTCGACGCGCAGACCAAGCTGCAGATGCAGGAATGGCTGATGCAGCTGTGGAGCGACTTCGGCAAGACCGTGCTGTTCGTCACCCACGACGTCGAGGAGGCGATCTACCTCTCCGACGAGGTCCACGTGATGGGAACTCGGCCCGGCCGCATCATCGAGAGCATACCCGTCGCCCTGCGCCGGCCGCGCCTGCGCGCGAGCGCGCTCACGCCGGACTTCCTCGCCATCAAGGAGCGCTGCCTCAAGCTGCTCAACGTCGACGGCGCCTCCGCCTCCCTCCCGCCTCGCGGCGGCGGGCAGGCCGGGGAAGGCGGGGAGGGGGCGAGCCTGCCGACGGAGAACGCCGCATGAGTGTGCAGGACACCGCAGAGCCGATGGCGGCGCTCGAAGGAGCTGCACCGGCGGCGGAACCGCGGCCGGCGCGGCCGATGCGCCGGCTGCCGGTGCAGAAGGACTGGCCGGGCTGGGCGCTGATCGCGGTTCAGCTCGGCATCCTCCTCGGCGGCGTTGCCGCCTGGGAGCTCGGCGCGCGCGCCGGGCTGATCGACGCCTTCTTCTGGTCGCAGCCGAGCGCGATCTTCGACACGCTGATCGTCTTCTTCACCGCCGGCGACGCCTGGACCGATATCGGCTTCACCTTCCGCTCCACCATCCTCGGCTTCCTGCTCGGCACCACGGCCGGCTCCCTGTTCGGGCTGTCGTTCTGGTGGTCGCGCAACTATGCGGCGATCGTGCAGCCCTACATCATCTGCTTCGAATCGATCCCCAAGCTCGCGCTGGCGCCGCTCATCGTGCTGGTGTTCGGGATCGGGCTTGCCTCCAAGGTGGCGATCGCCTGCGCGCTGACCGTGGTGGTGTCGACGCTCACCACCCATGCCGGGGTCAAGGCGATCGACCCGGACGGCGAGAAGCTGTTCTACTCGCTCGGAGCGAGCCGCATGCAGGTGTTCCGCAAGCTCGTGGTGCCGGCCTGCCTGCCCTGGATCATCTCGGTGCTGCGGGTCAATATCGGGCTGGCGCTGACCGGCGCGATCGTCGGCGAGTTCATCGCCTCGCAGCACGGGCTCGGGCGGGCGATCCTCTATGCCGGCCAGACCTACGACATCGCGCTGGTGTGGGTCGCCGTGCTCGTGCTCTCGACGCTGGCGGTCATCATGTATGCCACCGTGTCGTGGCTCGAGAGCGCGCTGCGCAAGGGCGTGCGGCAGTGATTAAAGGAAGGATGCCATGAACCGACGGAAGCTCCTGCAATCGACGGCGATGCTGGCGCTGGCGCCGCTGGCGCGGCCGTTCATCGCCAGGGCTGCGGCGCGCGAGCTCCTCGTCGCCGAGCCGGTCCACGGCATGGGCTATCTGCCGCTCTATCTCGCCATGGCCAACGGCTATTTCGCCGAGGCCGACGTGACGGTGAAGATCCTGACGATCGAGACCGGCGCCGGTCACACCAATGCAGTGCTGTCGGGGCAGGCATTCGCGTTCATCGGCGGCCCCGAGCACAACGCCTTCGCCAAGGCCAAGGGCGCCGAGCTGCGCGCGGTGGTGCACTGCGTCGATCGCGGCAACGTCTATTTCTGCGCCGCCAAGGGGCTGGAGCCCACCGGCAGGGACTGGCCTGCTTATTTCAAGGGCAAGTCGATCGCGCTGACCCAGTTCGGCGGCACCCCGAACTCGATCGCCCGCTATCTCCTGAAGCGATGGCACCTCGATGCCAAGACCGACGTGACCCTGGTGGAGACCGCCACTTCCGCCGTTCTCGCCGCCGTCCGCGGCAGGCAGGCGCAGATTGGCGTCGCCACCGAGCCGTTCGTGACCCAGGGCATCCGCCAGTCGGTCTGGGCCGAGCCGTTCTACAACGTGCCGAGGGAGCTCGGCCCCTACGCCTATTCGACGCTCAATGTGCGGCTCGATTCGATCGAGAAGGAGTCCGAGCTGGTCCGAGCCTTCGTCCGCGGCATGGTCAAGGGCTTGAAATTCACCTATGCCCAGCCCGCCGCCGCCGCCGAGATTGCCAAGCAGCAATTCCCGACCATGCCGCTCGAGGACCGCAAGGCTACCCTCGACCGCTCGTTCCAGGACGGGCTCTGGAGCCGGGACGGCATGATCAGCCGCGCGGCCTGGGCCACCGGCGGCGCCGTGGTGCGCGAGGCCGGCATCCTCAAGTCCGACGTCAAGTACGAGGAGATCATCGACATGAGCTTCGTCGAGAGCGTGCGCACGAGCTTGTGAATCTCCGCCCGACGCGTGTAGGTTGGGCTCGAGCGCCCGCACCCGACGATGCACGCGCCGGAGCGAATTCCTGCAACCGCTCGGCCCGAGCGGGCAAGAGTTCACCCAGGAGCAACCCATGTCAGAACCGATCTGGAACAAGTTTCTCACCGAGCGCGACAAGGCGGTGTTCGCGACCTCCGGCTACGCCGTCCGCGGTGGCTTCGGCAAGCGCCCGGCGCTGCTCGTGATCGACGTGAACTACGCCTTCTGCGACGAGCGGCCAATGCCGATCCTCGAGTCGATCAAGCGCTGGCGCAATTCCTGCGGCGAGGACGCCTGGGTGGCCATGCCGTATCTGAAGGCGCTGATCGGCAAGGCGCGCGAGAAGGGCATCCCGGTGATCTACACGACGGGCGTGCGGCGCGCCGACAACTGGGACAGCGGCAGCTGGCGCTGGAAGAACGACCGCTCCGACGAGGACCGCTCCGCGAAGCCTGCCAGCAACGTGGACGGCAACGAGATCGTCGCCGAGATCGCGCCGGCAGCGCAGGACATCGTTGTGCTCAAGCAGAAGCCGTCGGGCTTCTTCGGCACCAATATGGCGAGCTATCTCACGCTGCTCGGCTGCGACAGCGTGATCGTCACCGGGACGACGACGTCGGGCTGCGTGCGCGCGACCGTGCTCGACGCCTTCAGCCTCAACTATCGCGTGGCGCTGGCGGAGGAAGGCTGCTTCGACCGCTCGCAGGCGAGCCATGCCATCAATCTCTGCGACATGAACGCCAAGTATGCCGACGTGGTGAAGACGTCCGAGGTGCTCGCCTTCTTCGACCGGCTGCCGGGCGGCATGTTCGACCTGCCGGCGGGCACGCCGGCGGCCAAGCCGAAGCCGAAGCTCGCCGCCAATTTCTGAGCCGCCCGGATTGCAGAGAGGCGAGAGCGTATGTGCGACGTCGGTACATCAGTGAGAGGCTGTGAATTGCTGATTCGATTCGGCAGCCGGTACGCGCTCTCGTAGGGTGGGCAACGCCGCGTTACGTACTCTCGCGACCCATCGAAACGTTACTGCGGCGTTGCCCACGGCCGCCGCGGACAATGGTGGGCAAAATCGCCGCCACGGTTTGCCTTGCCGGCACATCGCGAGGCGATTTTGCCCGCCCTACGTCTGCGCCGATCTCTTTCGAAGGTTGCCCCCCTTTCAGATCAGCCGGGTCTGGCTCGGCAGCCCCAGCAGCACCTGGCCGACCAGCTCGAAATTGGCGAAGTGCGCCTGCACCTGCTGGAGCACGGTGTGGATGTCGCGCAGGCGGCGCTCGAAGGGATTGCTCTCGAATATCGCGGTGGCGCCGGCGGCATGGTAGAGGGTGTCGATCACGTCCTTGGCCTGGTGCGAGGCGTAGGTGCCGGCGAGCTTGAGGCTCGCCCGCTGCATCAGCGATTGCGTCGCGCCGGTGACCGCCGCCTCCCACGCCTCGTGCACCTGCTGCAGCACGTAGCTGCGCGCGGAGGCGAGCTTCGCCTCGGCGAGCGCGACCTGCGACTGGATCACCGTGTTGTCGCGCAGCAGGTAGCTTTTGCTGTAGGGCACCTTGGCCGCCGCCAGCTCGACGAAGGCATCGAGCGTTGCCCGCCCGAGCCCGAGCGCGAGCGCGGCAAAGCCGATGCCGTAGAGCCGATAGCTGGTGAAGTGGCGGTAGAGTGGGCCGCTCTCGCGGCGATCGGCGGCGGATTCGCGGGTGAAGGTGTAGGCGCCCGGCACGAACAGGTCGTCGACCGAATAGAGGTCGCTGCCGGTGCCCTTCAAGCCGACCACCCGCCAGACGTCCTCCACTTTCGCACGCTCCTTGCGGATGAGCATGCTGCGCTCGGCCGGCTGGCCGTCGGGGTCGAGCCGGGGCGTGCCGTCCCCCTCCAGCACCCGGCAGTGGCAGCCGAGCCAGCGCGCATGCCGGATGCCGCTCGCGAAGCCCCAGCGGCCCGCGGCGCGGTAGCCGCCGGGGACCAGCGTCGCCGTCCCCGTCGGCCCCGGGCCCCAGGCCATCACGGCAGTCGGATCCCCGAAGATCTCCTGCGCGATGGCGGGCTCGACATAGGCCGCCGACAGCGAGCAGCCCGACGCCTGCACCACGCACCAGGCGGTCGACCCGTCGGCCCTGGCCAGCGCCTCGACGGCTCGCATGAATGTCGGCGGATCGACCTCGAGCCCGCCGCAGGAGCGCGGAAGCAGCATCCGGAACAGCCTGGCCTGGTGCAGCGCGGCGAGCACCTCGGGGACGATCTCGCGCTGCGCTTCGATGCGCGCCGCATGCGCGGCGATCAGCGGGGCAAGCGCCTCGGCGCGTGCAACGCAATCGTCGGCGCTTGTTGCCGCAGTCGTCCGCTCCAGCATCGCAGATCCCGTTCGCGCGCATTCTGGCGCATCCCCCCGGGCGGTCAATGGCACTCGCCCGGCCGTCGAGGCGCCCATGGAAAATCCTCCGCAGCTTTGCGATAACGCCCTCTCCGCCAAGCCGCGCGGGCGAGGGGTGTCGATGGGTGAATTCGCAATCGGTCAAAGCGTGTCCCGGTTCGAGGATCGGCGGCTGCTCAAGGGCGGCGGCCGCTACGTCGCCGACATGGTGCTGCCGGGGATGGTGTTCGCCCACGTGCTGCGCTCGCCGCATGCGCATGCCCGGATCCGCGCGATCGACACTGCCCGGGCCAAGGCCGCGCCCGGCGTGCTGGCCGTGTTGACCGGCGAGGACTGGCGCCGCTCCGGCTGGGGCGATCTGCCGGTCGCCGGTGGC
>DASXAP010000223.1:0-1850 GCA_036406655.1 Xanthobacteraceae bacterium
GTTGTTGGCGATGCCGAGCGCGGCGAGCGCGAGCAGGTCGCGGCGGGAGAGGGTGCGCCAGTTGGTGCCGCTCACGGCCGCCGCGCCGAGCACGACTAGGCCGGCGATCAGGAAGCGGGCGGTCAACAGCAGCAGCGGCGGACAGTCGGCGAGCGCGATCTTGGCTGCCGAGAACGCCGAGCTCCAGATCAGACAGAACGTCGCGACGAGCACGGGTAGCGGTACTCGGGTAGCCGGCGAACAGGAGGTCGGCGCGACGGCGGACACGGCAGGGCGCATGAGATCTCCTTGAATTACCAAGGATTGATCTAGGCCGGCCGCTTTTCATTTGGAAATTAAATGATAGTATTAGTATCAGTGGAAATATGAATGGACGCGTCATGCTCGATCTCGACCTGCTCCGCAGCTTCGTCTCGGTGGTCGACGCCGGCGGCTTCACCCGCGCCGGCGAGCGCGTCCACCGCACGCAGTCGACCGTGAGCCAGCAGATCCGGCGCCTGGAGGAGACGCTCGGCCGGCCGCTGCTGCATCGCGACGGAAAGCGCGTCACGCCGACCGAAGAGGGCGAGCGCCTGCTCGCCTATGCGCGGCGGATTCTCGCGCTGGCGGCGGAGGCGCACGACGTGGTCGCGCGCCCGGCGAGCGAGGGCGTGGTGCGGCTCGGGATGTCGGAGGACTTCGCTGCCTATCGCCTGACCGCGATGCTGTCGGAGTTCGCCCGCTCGCGCCCCGGCCTGCGCCTCGACGTGCGCTGCGGACTGAGCGTCGAGCTGCGCCACGCGCTCGAACGCGGCGAGCTCGACCTTGCGCTGTTCAAGCGCGATCTGGGCGAAAGCGGCGGCGTCGCTGCCTGGCCGGAGCGGTTGCACTGGCTCACCAGCCGCCGCCATCCGATCGATTTCCGGCGCGATCCTCTGCCGCTCGCCGTGTTCGAGCAGGGCTGCCTCTATCGCAACCGGGCGATCCATGCGCTCGAGGCCGCAGGGCGTGCCTGGCACATCGCCTATACCAGCCCGAATCTTCCCGGCATCCAGGCCGCCGTCTCGGCCGGCCTCGGCGTCAGCATCTTGCCGGAGGTCGCGGTTCTCCCCGAGCACCGCGTGCTCGACGCAACCGACGGCTTCCCGCCGATCACCAATACCGAAGTGGCGCTGGTCACCGCGCCGGAGGCGAGCCCGGCGACGCGCCGGCTCGCGCAAGCGCTCGCCGACTTCTGCAGCGCCGCCGACCCGCGCGTGGCGGCGTGATGTGATCAGCTCCACATCCGGCGCAACCGTGCGGCGACGTCGATCGGCTCGCGTGTCGGCGCGTCGACGGATGCCGCCGGACCGGCGGCCGGCCAGGCGCGGCGCTCGAAGCGGTCGAGCATGGCGGCGGCGATGAAGCGCGTGCGCGCGGCGTAGACGTGGCGATCGCCGTTCGCGCGCTGCTGATGGGCGAAGAAGCGCTGCGGCACGATCAGGTGCAGGTGATCCTTGGCGCGGGTCATGGCGACATAGAGCAGGCGGCGCTCCTCCTCGATCTCCGCGGTGGAGCCGGTGGCGAGGTCCGACGGGATGCAGCCGTCGATCGCGTTGAGGATCAGCACCGCCTTCCACTCCTGGCCCTTGGCCGAATGGATGGTCGACAGGATGAGATAGTCCTCGTCGAGCAGCGGTGGGCCGGCCTCGTCGCTCACGGCCGCGGGCGGATCGAGCGTGAGCTCGGTGAGGAAGCGCTGGCGGCTGGGATAAGTGGCGGCGATCTGCGCGAGTTGGACGAGGTCGGCTTGCCGCAGGGCGGCATCGTCGTGGATGCGCTCGAGATGCGGGGCGTACCAGCGGCATACGAGGTCGAGCTCCGCCGGCCAT
>DASXAP010000224.1:0-5477 GCA_036406655.1 Xanthobacteraceae bacterium
CGCCGCATAGCCGACCAGGATGCGCACCGGGCGCGAGGGATAGGTCTCCGCCCGGGCCGCCGGCGCGCCGGCTGCGACGGCGGCGGCGGCAGTCCCGGCAAGACGCAGCAGCTTGCGTCGGTGCATGACCATGATGTCCCCTCCGCATGACGCGCGAATGCACGATACGTGCGGATATCCTGCCACAAGCATCGGCCGCGGTCTTGAACAAAGATCACGCGCGAGGATACTGGGCGAATGCTGCCGATATGCGGATCGCGGGTGATGTAACGACGCGACGAGCAGCGCGGCGGCATGCAATGCGCGAGGGGGACGACCAGGATCGGAGCCGGCGCGAGATGGGCAATGCGGGAGGACGACTGGGCATCGCGGTGGTCGGCGCCGGCCGGATCGGGACGCTGCGAGCCCGGCTCGCGGCGAGGCACCCCTCGGTCGGCTTTCTCGCGGTCTCCGACAAGGACCCCGCCCGCGCCGCAGCGCTCGCCGAGGCCACGGCCGCCGATCTCCACTCGGATGCCAATGATGCTGTGATCGGCCACCCCGAGGTCGATGCCGTGATCGTCTCGACGCCCGAGGCCGAGCACGCGGCGCCGGCATGCCGGGCGCTCGAGCTCGGCAAGCCGGTGCTGTGCGAGAAGCCACTCGGTCTCGAGCTCGCGCAGGCGGACGCGATCCTGCGCACGCTGCGGCGGACCGGCGGCGACCTGCGGGTCGGCTACAGCCGCCGCTACAAGGAATGCTTCCTGCGCGCCAAGGAGCAGATGCTGCACGGGCGGCTGGGCAGGGTCGTGGGCGGCATGGCGCGGGTATACAACTCGCGCGCCCAGGCGTTCTCGATCCTCGAGCGCGATCCGCACGCAACCCCGGTCAACGACGTCCTCACCTATTACGTCGATCTGCTGTGCTGGCTCCTGGAGGGCCGCCGGCCGGTCGAGGTGATAGCGCGCGGGCAGGCGGGGATTTTCAGGCAGGCGGGATATTCGGCCGACGACGTCACCTGGGCGATCCTCACCATGGACGACGGCGCCGTGCTCAGCCTCGGCATCAGCTACGCGCTGCCGTCCCGCTACCCGACGCTCGGGCAGTCCGATCGGGTCGAATTGCTGGGCACCGAGGGCACGATGATCATCGACGACGATCATCTCGACCATCTCATCTATTCCGAGCGCGGCGTTCCCCACGCCTATGTGCCGGATCATCGCCTCGACATGGCCTTCCTCGGCAGCAACACCGCCGGCGACTGGGCGGTGGGTGATTTCTGGGGCCCGCTCGCAAACGAGACGCGGGCCTGGCTCGATCATCTGGTCACCGGGCAGCCGACCGTCCACACCACGCCCGAGCAGGCGCGCCTCAACCTGGTCACCACGCTGGCGATCGAGCAGGCGGCGGCGACCGGCGAACGGGTCTGCATCCCGGCAGACGCCCCGGTGCAGGTCGAGAGCCCGGCTTGAAAGTGCTGCTACTCGGGCGTCACCACGAAGTTCTGCAGCCCGCCGGGTCTCTCCCTTATCTCGGCGAGAGCCCGGTTCACCTCCTCCAGCGGATAGACGCGCGGCTCGAGCGGGGTGAGGTCGAGCGCACCGACCCGTGCCATGTCGGCCATGCGCGCAGCCTCCGCATTGGTGAACCAGTTGGAGCCGCGGTACTGCAGCGCACCCGTCATGAACTGCGTGGGGTTGAGTGCGAGCGGCTCCGCCAGCGCCCCGATATTCACCATCACCCCGCCGCGCTTGAGGCAATCGACCGCCTCCGCCACCGGAGCGGCGGGGCCGCCGCGACCGGTGCAGTCGATGAGCGCGTCGACGCCGGCGCCGTCGGTGCGTTCGCGCACCCAGTCCTTCAGTGACTGGTCTCCGAGCGCCAGGGTATCGATGCGGCTCGGTGCGAGCCTCCGCAATCGGGTCAGCACCTCCCGGTTGCGGCCCCAGCCGAGGATGCGGGTCACGCCCATCGCCATCGCCAGCAGCACGGCGCCGACGCCGAGCGTGCCGGTGATGCCGTGGATCGCAATCCAGCTGCCGGCTCCCGCGCCCGCGCGTCTCAGCGCCGCAAACGAGGTTCCCAGATAGCCGAAGCGGGCTCCGGCCTCGAAGGATACTTCCGGCGGCAGCCTGACCAGATGCTGCGGCGCGGCAGTGAGATATTCGCTCAATCCGCCGATCGGATAATCTTCCAGCAATCTCGCCCCGCGCGGCGTGAAGCCGAAATAGCCCCGCAGCGCGGCGTCCGCGCACAGCATCGGGGTGTGGTTGCGGCAGTAGTGGCATTGGCCGCAGCTCAGGAACGGGTTGACGTAGACTCGATCGCCTTCCCTGACGTCGCGGCGGCCTTCCGGCGCGCTCGCCACCACACCGGCCGCATCAAGGCCGATCACCGCCGGCAGGGGCGGCAGATGATGCCAGTACTTTCCGCTGACGATGGCATTCATGTTGGGGATGATGCCGCACGCTTTAACCTTCACCAGCACGTCGCCTGGTCGCGGCTCGGGTACCTCGATGACATCGATCCGGAACGGCTTGCCGGGCTCATGCAGCCGCGCGGCACGCATCTTGGCCATGCGATTTTTTCCGTATACGGCAGGCGGGGACTACCGTATCCGCCGCGCCGCTTCCTGCGCGACGGTGAGGTCGACGTGATCCCTCACATCCAGATCGGCCTTGGCGAGCCCGAGCGCGCGCAGCGCATTGATGTTCTGCTGGAGCACGTCGAGATTCGGCAGGCCATCGGGATCCCGGTAATAGTCCCGTCGCGTGAACAGCCAGCCCGCGAACAGTTCCGGCGGCCGCTTCGTGAACTGCGCAATGATCTGCACCGCCTCGTCATGGTTGGCGGGGTCCGTGTACCATCGCGTCACCCGCAGCACGTCCTCCATGAAGTCGACGAGCGCATCCCGGTTCCTCTGGAGAAATCCCGAACGTGTCCCCCAGGCTATCATCTGCGTGGTGCCGACGGCTTCTCGCTGCGTGAAGAGGGTACGCGCGATGTCGAGCAGACCCCGGTCCACGGAGAACGGCAGCACCGACATGATGAGGTCGGCCTTTCTTTCCGTCAGCACCGCCTTCATCTGCGGCAGCTGGACCTCGAACATGGTCACGTCCCGGGGCTCCTGCAGACCGTGCCTGAGGAGCATCGAGCGTAACGCGATGTCGACCGGACTCCCCGCACCGTTGGTGGCGATTATCTTTCCCTTCAAGTCCTCCACTCGTTGAATCGAGCTGTCCTTGCGCACCATGAACTGATTCGTGTAGTAGCCTTCGACCCCGTCCTGGAACTCGTCGGCAATGATCCGGAGGTCGGCGAGACCGGCATTCTGCACCGCATTCGGGATCGTCGAGTACGAGAACGGCGCGATGTCGACCTCTCCGGTCGCGAGCGCGGTGATCATGAACGGCGCGGCGGCAAAATGGATGGGCTCCACCGTGTATGTCACGCCGGCATGCCTGGCGATGCCCGGCTTCACGAACAGGATGGGGGAGAGCTCCGCAGGCACCACGGCCCAGGCAAGGCGTATCTTCAGCGGTTCAGCGGACCTCGCAGGCTCCGCCGACATCATCAGAAGAACGGGAAGCACGAGCTTCAGCGAGCGTGCGAGCACAAAGGACCTCCGGGTGCCGGCGGATTTGCGCGAAGAGTATTCCAATTCGCTCACGGGGTGGCAAGAGACGCGGGCGACGCCGGCGAGCGGTCACGGCCGGGATTGAAATCCCGCAGCGCGACGGTCTGCGGCCGGTATCGAGTGTGCTATCCTTCCGATCGCCAGCAGGAGGGAGGCACGCAGTGAAACGGCGCGAATTCGTCTCGCTGCTCGGCGGCGCGGTCACGGCGTGGCCGCTGGCGGCGCGCGCTCAGCAGAAGCTGCCGACCATCGGGTTCCTGGGTGCGAGCACGCAGGCGAACTGGACGAAATGGACTGCCGCCTTCGTGCAACGGTTGCGCGAGCTCGGCTGGATCGATGGCCGCAATGTCGTCATCGAATATCGCTGGGCAGAGGGGCGCAACGAGCGCTACGCCGAGATAGCGGCCGAATTCATCCGCCTCAACGTCGACGTCATCGTCACCGTCGGCAGCGCGGTGCCTGCCGTCAAGCGGGCGACCTCGACCATTCCGATCGTGTTTGCGCTCGCGGTGGACCCGCTTGCGAGCGAGATGGTCGCGAGTCTCGCCCACCCGGGCGGCAACGCCACCGGCCTGTCGGCTCAATCGACCGATCTCGCCGGGAAACGAATCGAAATCCTGCACGAGCTGTTTCCGTCCCTCAGCCGCCTGGCCGTGATCGCCAATATCGACTACTCCGGGTCAGTCCGCGAGGTCGACGAGGTGAAGGCGGCCGCCCGCAAGCTCGACCTGGAAGCCGAAGTGTTCGCAATCCGCCGAGCCGAGGATATCGCGCCCGCCTTCGAGGCGCTCAAGGGAGAAGCGCAAGCAGTCTATGTCTGTCCGAGTGCGCTCGTGAACGCCAACATTGCCCGCATCAACATCCTGGCGCTGGGAGCGCGGCTGCCCACGCTTCACCCCTTCCGCGAGTATCTCGGATCGGGAGGGTTCATCTCCTATGGGGCGAGCAACGCCGACCTGTTCCGGCGTTCCGCCGATTTCGTCGACAAGATTCTGCGCGGAATGAAGCCCGCCGACTTGCCGGTCGAGCAGCCGACCAGGTTCGAGCTGGTGATCAACCTGACCGTCGCCAAGGCGCTGGGCCTGAAGATTCCCGAATCGTTCATGCTTCGCGCCGACGAGGTGATTGAATGAGGCGGGGACGGCTGTAGCGCAAACCGACGGATTCCTCACTGCCGCGCCCCCTTGGCTCGATCCACCAACGCGGTATGCTGCTGTGCTACAGCTGGGACAGCAAGCAAACCGTGAATCGAGCTGGAAGACGAAATGGAGAACGATCGGCCGCTCTCGATGGCAGGCACCGAGGGTTTTCCGGGTGACGCCGCGCTCACCGGCTCGCGCTATGCGGAAACTGCAGCACGTGCGGAGCACCGATCGATTGCCCGCAGCTTCATCATTCCAGCGCGGACGGGCAGAGCATTCCCGCTCCTCTCAGGCCAGATTGCGCGCGTGTCATGCGTCGAAGGACCCCAGGTCGCCGACCTGATCGTTTTCAACCTGGATGATCCGCGAGAGAAATTCTGGTCCGGCCGCACGCGCGTGATCCACGGCGGCCATCTCAAGGTGGGGGATCGACTGTGGAGCGTGCCCCCGCAGGTTCGTCCGATGCTGACCCTGATCACCGATACGCTGGAGCACCCGCCGCATCCGTTTGCCGCCCGCTCGCACGATCTTCTCTATTGCCGATGTGACAGTCGGATGTATGCAATGGTCTATGGACGCGTCGGCGCCCGCAACTGCAACGATAACCTCGCGGAAGCGATCGCCGAGTTCGGTCTCGGGCCTGAGCACGTGCACGACCCGTTCAACATCTTCATGACCACGGGGCTTAACGAGATGGGTAAGCCCTTCTACCTGCCGTC
>DASXAP010000225.1:0-6015 GCA_036406655.1 Xanthobacteraceae bacterium
CGCGCGACATTCCCTTCGACAAGCTCGTCCTCAGCCATTCCAACGTGCGCCGGGTCAAGGCCGGCGTGTCGATCGAGGAGCTGGCCGAGGACATCGCTCGGCGCACGCTGCTGCAGAGCCTCACCGTCCGGCCGGTGCTGGACGAGAGCGGTGCCGAGACCGGCATGTACGAGGTGCCGGCCGGCGGCCGGCGCTATCGGGCGCTGGAGCTGCTGGTGAAGCAGAAGCGCCTCGCGCGCACCGCGCCGGTCCCGTGCATCGTCCGCACCGGCGGCATCGCCGAGGAGGACAGCCTCGCCGAGAACGTGCAGCGGGCGCCGCTGTTAGGTTACGCCCCGCAGCTGTCCTCCATGACGTGGAACCGTCATGTGCCTGTGGCAGGAGCGGCTGCAGCAGAGTGAGGGTGATTCCAGGGGTCTGTGGTTGCGTGGCCGCCGGAGCGTAGCGGAGGCGGACGCGTAACCACAGATCCCTGTCCCACATAAAGGCATGGGACCGGATCTGTCCTCATTGGCCGCGGGAAGCGGCTTTGGCGGACAGAACCTGTCCTGTGTCGACCGGCGCTCGGGCGCCATGGAGGACAGATGGCGCGGATCGTGCGGGCGCTGCCGGGCTACAAGGAGATCCCGGCGGGGCTCCCGATCCTCATCGGTGACGACATGGCGATCCTCGAACCGGCTTTCGCCTTCCTCATCGAGCTGGCGACGATCCCAGGGCGATCGCACGCCGCCGAGACGGTGCGTACCTATGGCGAGCACCTCCACGACTGGTTCGACAGCCTCGAGCAATCGAACGTCGCCTGGCAGAACGTGGGCGAACCCGAGGTTGCGGCATGGCGCAATCGGATGCTCGCAAGCCCAAGCCCGCACACCAAGCGACCTTATGCACGCTCGACCATCAACGATCGGGTGCGCACCGTCTGCCGCTTCTACAGCTGGGCGCATCGGCGCGGCTGGATCGCCGAGCTGCCCTTCCACTTTGTCGACGTGCGGATCGGCCAACGCCGGCAATCCATGTTGCAGCATCTGGAGCTGCGCCCCGGCCTCGTCGCCGCCAATGTGCTGACCGTCTCCGAGCATGAACGGCTGCCGCGCGCGTTGCGGGCGGATCAGCTGCGCCGCCTCTTTGCCAGGCTCGCATCGCCCTATGACCTGATGGCGAGCTGGGCGCTGGTAACCGGCATGCGTCGAAAGGAGCTGTGCGCGCTCGAGGTCTATCAGGTCCCGGAGACCGCCCATCTCGACGCCGACGATCATCCTCTGGTCGGAGTCGGGTTGGCGATCACCAAGGGCGATCACCCGCGCACCGTCTATCCGCCGATCCGGCTGCTCGACGCCACGCATCGCTATATCGATGAGGTGCGCGGGCCACTGATCCGCAGGCTGCGCCGCGCCGATCGGGCTTATCGCCCGCCGTCGGCGCTGTTCCTCAATCACCACGGCCTGCCGGTCAGCCGGGCTCGCTTCACGGCCGCCATGAGTGCGGCGTTCGTGGCCGCGGGAGTGGTCGGCACGGGGCACTGGCTGCGCCACACCTTCGCGATGACCATGCTGGCGCGGCTCCAGCATCAGGCCCGCACGACGCCCGAGATCAATCCCTTGAAGGTGGTGCAGACGCTGCTCGGCCACAGCTCGATCAGCAGCACCGCCGTCTATCTGCGCTGCGTGGAGATGCACAGTGCCGAACTGGAGGAGAGCGTCGCCTATCTTTATGGCGCGCTGATCGACAATGGCCGCTAACCGCGCGCGCATCGATCGGCGCCTGCACGGCCCGCAGGAAGCGCCCGGCGTCGTCGTCTTCCGCGACGGCTGGGGTGAGATCGCCAAGCGGTTCGCTCTGGGCGGGCTCGGCCTGCCCGCTGATGTCACGGCGCTGCTCGGGACGGCGTTCGCCGGACATCATGCCGGATCGACGCCGGACACGCAGCGCGGATGCTGGCGCGCGCTCAAGACCTTCGCGACGTTCGCGGCCGAGGATCGCGGGATCGGGAGCGCGGCGGACCTGCGCTCGGCGACGATCGGGCGCTATATGGCGTGGCTCGACCGGCAGCCCGGGCAGCATGGCCGTGGCTGGTCGGCAGCGGCCAAGGCCAATCTGCTCTCCGCGCTTCGGCAACTGATCGACTGGACCAAGCGGCATGCGCCCGAGCGGCTGCCGAGCCGGATCGACTTCCCTTACAATCCCTATCCGCTCCGCAATCCCGCACCGCGTCGCAAGCTCGACGAAGCGGTGCTGAAGGGCATCCTGCAGGCGGCCTATGAAGAGATCGACGAGGCCTGGGAGCGCTTCGAGACCGGGCGTCGGATCCTCGCCACGCGTGGCGCCGTAGAGGGCGTCGACGCGGAGCTCTGCCGGTTCGTGCGGGCAATCGCGAGAGCGGGTGGCGGCATCATGCCGCCGGCCAAGGCGGTCGGCATCGGCCTGTCGACCCTCAATCGCCGGGGTGGCCTTCGCCTGCTCGCGAGCCATCTGCACCTTGGTCTGGAGCATCTTCCGGCCTTCTTCCTCGCCATCGCCATCCAGACCGCTGGCAACCCGGACGCGCTGCGCCGCCTTCGGCGCGACTGCCAGAGCCCGCACCCGCTCGATGAGCATCGTGTGATGATCGACTGGGGCAAGCCGCGTGCCGGCGTGAAGGTGAAGCGGGCGCAGCGGCGCTCGTTCGACCGCCGACGGCTCTATGCGGCACCCAATCTGATCGACCGGCTGATCGAGATGACCGCTCCGCTGGCAGCACGGGCGCGACCTCAGGATCGCGAGCTTCTGTTCCTGATGAAGAGCGAGAAGACGAACGCGGTCGGCGTGGTGGCGATGGACACGCTCGGGATAGGCATCAAGCGGTTCATCGGTCGCGCCAATGCCCGGATCGCGATCTGGAACCGCGCCGCGCCCGAGCGGCGACGCGAGCCGCTGCCGGACTTCGCCGCCGCGTTCCTGCGCGGAAGTGCTGCGACCCAGGTCTATACGGCGAGCCAGGGCGACCTGATCGCGGCGCAGGCGCTGCTGAACCATGCGCGCATCGACACCACCGAGCGCTATGTCCGCGGCCCGGAAGCCAGGCGCGTGCAGGCTGAGACCATCGCCCGCGCGCAGGCGCTGATGATCGGGTGGGTGCTGGGCGAAGCCGGCGGCAAGGCTGGGCCGGCGCCCGAACCCAGGCGAGTGGCCGCGCCGTTCGGCCATGACTGCCTCAACCCGCTTGCCGGCGACAGGCCGGGCAAGCCCTGTTCGCGGCTCGGTGCATGCCTGCGCTGCCCGGGCCTCGTGATCCCGCTCGACGCCGAGCATCTTGCGCGCATCCTGCAGGCGATCGAGGCACTGGAGGCGGCGCGGCTGACGGTCGATCCAGCGCGCTGGTCGCTGATCTATGGCCCAAGCCATCGCATCCTGGTCGACGACATCCTGCCCGACTTCGCACGCGACCTGCACGATCGGGCCCGGGCGATCATGGCGACGCTGCCGGCGCTCCCGGTGCTCGAATGATCGCCGCATTGCCCCATGAAGCGGCGTCAGGGTCCGACATCGCTATATCGTCGCGCTCGCGCTTCAGCGACAGCATCTGGCACCTTGATGGTCTTCGTCCCGGCGGCAACCGCAGCGACTTCTCGCTCGACTGGGATTTTGCGGTCGCTGCGGGCCGGTTCACCGATCCCGGCTTCGCGCCATGGTGCGAGGCGGCCAAGACGTTCCTGTGGAGCGTGAAGGTCGATCCGCCGCCGGGACGCAAGCATCTGCACGACGGCACGCTCACCAGCCTGTTCAAGGCGCTGAGGCTCTTGATCCGCTGGATGGCGGACCAGGGCTATCGCCGGTTCGCGGAGCTCGATCGCGACGCCAGCGAGCGGTTCCTCTCCGCGATGGCCGCTCGCCGCAATGCGAAGGGCGAACCGATCGCGCCGTCGACGATTAAGCTTTATCGCCGGCTGCTCGTCCTCATCTATCTGCAGGGCGCGCGCTACCCCACGGTGGCGATCGACGATCCGTTCCCCGGCGTCACTGGCACGTTCCGAACGCGTGACCGGGGATGGCTGCCCTATACGCCCGATGCGATCGCGGTGCCGCTGGTCTCGTCGGCGCTGCGACTGATCGGGCCGGCGGCCGACGATGTGATTGCACTCTACCGGCAGGCTCAGGACGGCTATGACACGGCGCTCGGTTCCGGTCTCAGCCAGACCAGGGCCGGCTTCAGGGTGGTGGACGCGATCGCGGCGTTCCGCTTTGCAACGCTTCCCGGCGAGGACGCGCCCTGGCAGGCGGCGCCGGTCACCAGCACCAAGCGGGTGCGCCAGCTCGTCGATCGCCTCTATGACGCGTGCTTCGTGGTGATCGCCTATCTGGTGGGCGCACGCGTCTCCGAGATCCTGGGGCTGCAGGTCGGGTGCATCGAGCACCATGCCTCCGCTGCCGGCGACGAGCGGTTCGCCTATCTGGTCGGGCGCATCTACAAGACCGCGCACGGCCATCATGGCGATGCGCACCGCTGGGTGGCGCCCGAACCCGTCGTGCGCGCGATCGCGGTGATGGAACGGCTCTCGGAGCCGCTGCGCCGTCGCTCGGGCCGCAGCGATCTGTGGCTGATGACGTCGAGTACGGGTCTCATGGGTCCCGCGGTCGAGATCGATCTGCCGATCGCCAACACGATCATCCGCCGCCTGAACCATCTGTTCGCGCCGTTCATCGGCTTGCCGCTGCATGAGGGCGAGCCCTGGCATCTCAACACCCACCAGGGCCGCAAGACGTTCGCGCGGTTCGTCGGCAAGCGTGACCGCACCGGGCTGCATGCCCTGCAGGCCCATCTTGGCCATGTGAGCCGGGTCATGACCGATCGCGGCTATGTCGGCACCGACTTCAACCTCGACGAGCTCATCGATCGCCACGCCCAGGATGAGACGCGCGCGGCGCTCGAGGAGATGCTGACCGCTTCGTCACTTGGCGGGAAGGCCGGCCGCACGATCGCTGCGCGCTCGCGGTTCCGAGGCCGCACGCGCGACGGCGACGTCCAGGCCTATGTGGACTTCCTGATGGCGGAGACCGACCTCAGGCTGGGCGTCTGTGACTGGGGATACTGCGTCTATCGCCCAGAGACCTCGGCCTGCTTCGGCGGCGACGCCGGCCCCAACCCGGCGCTGCGCACCGAGACCACCTGCTCGACCTGCGCCAACTTCGCGGTGACGGCCAGGCATCGTCCCGTCTGGGAGGCGCGGCGCGCGCGCAACGTGAAACTGCTCGACCAGCCGGCGCTCGACCCCGCCAGCCGCGCGCTGGCGACGGCGCGCATCGCGGAATGCGACCGTATCCTGGTCGCGCTCGACCACAGCAGGAGGGATCAGCATGCCGGCCAAGATCAGCCCGTATGAGAGGCGGCTCGAGGCGAGCGACATTAAGCTGCGCGATGCGCTCGAGCGGCTCGTCCAAGGGCGGCCGATCCATCCTCGACACCAGAAGGGCTGTCGGCTCACGGTCGCCGCCCTCGCACGCGAGGCGGGTGTCGGCCGCAACGCCATCTACACCAACCACCGCGCCGTGCTCGACGCGTTGCAGGCGGCGGCCGCCGCTGGCACTGCGAGACCGCTGACCAGCTGGCAGGACAAGCTCGACGAGCTGCACGCGACGATCCGGGTAATGAAGCAGGAGGAGCGCCGCATGATCAGCGAGAACGCGCAGCTCCTGCAGCGCGCCCGCTCAGCCGAGGCCGAAGCCGAGCGATATCGGCGGCACCACGCTCGGCTCGTCGCCGAGCGCGACGTCGCGCTCCGCACGGTGCCGATCACCGCCGCCGCACAGAGGACAGCCCTGCAGCATCGGGCCAGAAAAACCGACGCGAATCCGCCAGGAAATGCCATGCAGGACAGTTGCCACATGACCTAACCGCTGCACCCTCACGATCAGTTCCTCGCATTCCTGGCCTTGCGCGAGAAGGGGCAGTCGGAGGAGGACATCGCGGCGGCGTTTTTCGTGTCCGTCAATGTCGTGCGTCAGCGCTTGCGGCTGGCGTCCGTTTCGCCGACTCTGCTG
>DASXAP010000226.1:0-2287 GCA_036406655.1 Xanthobacteraceae bacterium
GGTCAACCGCGAGCAGGCCTTCGTCGGCCCGACGCTGATGGATTCCAAGGAGAACAAGTACCGCTTCGTGCGGCACATCGAGCAGAGCGAGGATCGGATCGTCCTGCGCCCTTCGTCGAAGGAGCACGGCGCGCCGCCGCAAGCCGATCCGAGCCTTTCTGCGGCATCCGGCAACGCCGACTTCCCGACGAGCCTCTTCGAGGCGCTCGAGGAGAACGCCGTCGATTTCGTCGTCGGGCTGCCGTGCAGCGGCCTCTCCGCCGCGCAGGCCCTGTGCATGAAGGCGCAGTCGATGCGCTATGTCCCCGTCGCCCACGAAGGCACCGGGCTCGCGCTTTGTGCCGGCGCCTGGCTCGGCGGCAAGCGGCCGGCGGCGCTCATCGAGAATTTCGGATTGTTCGCCGGCGCCTACCACCTGCTGCGCGGCCACTACAGCTACGGCATCCCGACGCTGATCGTGCTCGAGTTCCGCGGCGACGCCGGGGACCGGGAGTTCTTCGCCGAATCGGGCGAGCTGACCGAGCCGCTGCTCGCGGCGATGCGGGTCAACTACCGGGTGGTCAGAGCGATGGCCGAGCTGAAGCCCGCCATCCGCGATGGCCTGCGCTGGATGGATTTCGCCATGCGTCCCTACGCGGTGGTGCCGGCCTACGACCTCACCCGGCTGCGCTGAGGGCCGCGCCGGCGCGACGGGTGATACTCGCGCAGACAGGTGGAGTAAGCGACCTCCCTCACATGAGGCTGCCGAGCAGCGCCACTCCTATGGCCGTAGTCATGAGGCCGGCGAGCCGGGTCATGCGGACGGCGCGGGCCGGAGCGAGAAGCGTCGTGCGGCAGCCCAGGCCGATGCCGAGCAGATGCAGCAGACCGGCCGCCGCCAGAAATCCCGCGCCGTAATCGAGGCCCGAGGCGGTCAGCGGCATCTCGCTGCCGTGGGCGTGCCCGTGGAACAGGCCGAAAACACCGACCATGAGCATGGCAGCGAGGAGCGGACATCGCCGCGGCATCGCCACCGCCAGACCGAGAACGACGAGCGACACCGCGAGCATCGTCCCGACGAAGGGCAACTCGACCCCGGCCATGCCCAGCGCGCCGCCGAGCGCCATCACCGCCATGAAGCTGAGCGGCACCACCCAAATCCCCCGGCGACCGAGTCTCGCGGCGAGGAGGCCGACCGCGGTCATCGCGAGGACGTGGTCGAGGCCGCTCAGCGGATGCATGAAGCCAGCGGCAAAGCCGGCATGCGCGCCGAAGCCGGGGTGAGCCGAGGCGACTGCGGGAGAAAGAAAGAGCGCGGCGACGACGAGCGCGAGCCGGGTGATGCTGCGTAAGCTCATGATCGATACCTCCCGTAACCGCATGCGAGCGCCTGGTGATGATGTGAACGAATATGAGCGAAATCTGCTTCGGTCATCAAGCGCGACACTGCCGGGATGCCGCGCCGCACGGTCCCGGCGAAGCTGCTCGCGCTCGCCGACGAGGTGATCGAGCAGCGCGCTCGCGCCTGCCGGAGTGTGACCCGCGTCACAGATGCGGCGCGCCGTCCGCGGTAGCATCCGGCAAATCTCGCGGGAGGTGGCCATGACCGCTGCGATCGCGTTTGCGGTGCTTGCGCTTGCCCTGGCATTGCCCGGGCTCGTCACCTTGCTGTTTTGCGCCTGGGCCGATCTCCGGCAGAGAGCGAAGGCGAAGGATTCGGCGGCCTTCCTGTCCCGAATCCCCGCCGGACCGCCGGTTGCGGAAAATTGATCTTGATCAACGACGCGCCGCGGGTGGGCAGGAGAATAGCGCTGACCTCCAGTGATGCAGGGAAAGCGCGATGCGAACCGCTCATCGAGGCATCAGCTTCGCACCCTACCCGCGCGGCATCATCGAGTCGCTCCTAGTCGAGCTCGTGAACAGGTGGGACGACCGCGAGAAGCAGCGCTTCCGCTGCGACTTCGATCTCCGCACCAGCCGGGTGATCGGGCTGCAGCTGTTCCCGGCGCCCCGGTGAACGGTGAGGGCGATTGCATGTGCGCTTCGTCATGCCCGGCTTTATGCCGGGCATCCACGTCTTGTGCCCGCGCAAAGGCGTGGATGGCCGGGACACGGGGCTCCCCGCCGCGCGAGCGCGGCGGGGTCCCCGGCCCGGCCATGACGATCCATATGCGATTGCCTTCCCTTCCAGCGGAGGGTGACACACGTCGAAAGCGCTCGTGGATCAAATTCAGCGAAAACGTGCTCTAATCGATCCTCGTCGACACGCTTCAGCGTGCCCCGACCCGCCGGGGCGCTCAGCAGCGCA
>DASXAP010000227.1:0-9572 GCA_036406655.1 Xanthobacteraceae bacterium
GCCGATCTCGGGCAAGCCCGAGATCGGTGCGATACACCGCCGCGTGGGCAACCGCGTGCGAGGCGATTTTGCCCACCCGGACGCACGGGCGCGGTTGCCCACCCTACGGCGGAGGCGCTGCGATGAAAGCCTCCGCCGATCCCGCCACCTTCGAGATCGTCAAGAACTCGCTCTACAAGATCGCCGAGGAGATGCGGGTCGTCCTGGCGAAGACCGCGTATTCGCCGCTGCTCAAGTCGGCCGGGGATTATTCGTGCGGGGTGTTCGACGCCCGCGGCGACATGGTGGCGCAAGGCCCCGATCTGCCGATCCACCTCGGCTCGATGCCGGACGCGGTGCGCGCCGTCGTTGCCGCATTCGCCTCCGACGTCCACGATGGCGACGTCTTCGTTCACAACGATCCCTATTTCGGCGGCAGCCATCTGCCCGACGTCAACGTGGTGCGGCCCGCCTTCCACGATGGCCGGCTGCTCGGCTACGCCTGCCTCCGCGCCCATTGGCCGGACGTGGGCTCGGCGACGCCGGGAAGCTACGGCGCGGTGACCGAAATCTTCGGCGAGGGACTGCGCATGCCGCCGCTGCGGCTGATCGGCCGCGGCGTGCTCAACGCGGATCTCGAGCGTCTGATCCTGGCGAATGTGCGCACCCCCGATGAGCGCAAAGGCGACCTTGGCGCCCAGCTCGCCGCGACCCTGCGCGCAACCGAGCGGCTCAAGCTGCTCGCCGCGCGCCACGGCGGCAGCGAGCTCATCGCCTACATGGCGCGGGTCATGGATTATTCCGACCGGCTCATGCGGGCCACGCTCGCGGATCTGCCCGACGGGGAAGGCGCCTTCGAGGAATTCTGCGACGGCGACGGCATCGCCGACGACGAATCCGGCAGGGATGCCCCGTTTCGCATCCGCCTGTCGGTGAAGAAGGTCGCCGACCGGCTGGTCGTGGACTTCGCCGGCACCGATCCGCAGGTCAAGGGGCCGATGAATGCGCCGCTGTCGGTCACCGCCTCCGGCGTCTATTGCGGGCTCAAGACCGCCATCGACCCGAGCAATCAGATTCCTCCCAACTCCGGCTGCTGGCGTGCCATCGAGATCAGGGCCGGCAAAGGCTCGGTCGTGAATGCCGAGTTTCCCGCGCCGGTGGTCTACGCCAACCACGAGATGTCGCACCGGGTGGCCGACATGGTGATGGGCGCGCTGGTGCATTTCATGCCGCAGCAGGTCATGGCCTGCAGCCAGGGCACCTCGGCGATCCTCACCCTCGGCGGCACCGATCCGCGCAGCGGGCGCCAGTACGTCTCCTACGAGACGGTGAAGGGCGGCTACGGCGCTCGCCCGAGCAAGGACGGCATCAACTGCATTGCCAGCGGCATCTCCAACACGATGAACACGCCGGTGGAGGTCCTGGAGACCTCCTTTCCCGTTCGCATCGAGCGCTATGCGATCAATCCGGATTCGGGCGGGGCGGGCCGATACCGCGGCGGTTGCGGTTGCGTTCGGGCCTGGCGCGTGCTCGCGGGCGGGGATGCGACGGGAGCCTTGTGCATGGAGCGGATGATCGCGGCGCCCTTCGGGCTCCTCGGCGGCAAGCCGGGAGCGGCCGCCAGCGTGAAGCTCACGACCGCCGACGGCGCCGCTCGCATGCTGCCCGGCAAAGGCGCGTTCAACGCCCCGTTGGGCTCCCTCATCGAGATGGTCACCCCGGGCTCCGGCGGCTTCGGGCCGGCGGCGCAACGCGATCCGGCGGCGATCGCTCGCGATCTGCTCGACGGGTATGTCAGCCCTGCCGCTGCCGAGCAGGATTATGGCGTCGCCGATCCGCAGGCGTTACACCAAGCCGCCGCAGCGGAGGACGCGAGGTGACCTACATCCCGAACTCGATCGAGGCGCGCGACGTGGCGAGCCTCGTCCACATGCAGACGAACCTGCGCAGGCATCAGCAGGAAGGTCCATTGGTCATCGTCCGCGGGGAAGGCGTCCGCGTGTTCGACGACAGCGGCCGCAGCTACATCGAGGCGGTCGCCGGACTATGGTGCGCCTCGCTGGGCTTCGGCTCGGAGCGCCTCGCCCGGGTCGCTCACGAGCAGATGCGCAAGCTCGGCTACTACCATCTCTACCGCCACCGCTCCCACGAGCCGGCGATCGAGCTGGCCGAGATGCTGCTCAAGATCGCCCCGGTGCCGATGGCGCGTGTGGTCTTCCAGTGCTCGGGATCGGAAGCCAACGACACGGCCATCAAGCTCGCCTGGTACTACTGGCACGCGCGGGGCGAGCCGCAACGCAGCAAGGTGATTGCGCGACGGATGGCGTACCACGGCAATACCTGCGCGGCGGTGAGCCTCTCCGGCAAGCCCGACATGCATGCCGGGTTCGGCCTGCCGTTGGCGCCGTTCAAGCACACCGAGTTTCCCCACTATTACCGCCGTCACGAGCCGGGGGAGAGCGAGCTTGCGTTTTCCGCCCGCATGGCCGCAGCGCTCGAGGCGCTGATCCAGCGCGAAGGGCCGGAGACCATCGCCGCTTTCTTCGCCGAGCCGGTCATGGGCGCCGGCGGGGCCATCGTCCCGCCGCAAGGCTATTTCGAGAGCATCCAGGCGGTGCTGCGCAAGTACGACATCCTTTTCGTCGCCGATGAGGTGATCTGCGGCTTTGCGCGCACCGGCGCGATGTGGGGCTCGCAGACCTATCGCCTGCTTCCCGACATGGTGACCTCGGCCAAGGCGCTTTCCGCCGCGATGCAGCCGATCTCGGCCGTGCTCGTCAACGAGCGGATCCACGATGCCATGCTGGCGCAGTCGGACAAGCTCGGCAATTTCGCCCACGGCTATACCTATGCCGGCCATCCGGTGGCTGCCGCGGTAGCGCTGGAGGTGCAGAAGATGTACGCCGAGATCGACATCGTCGCCCGTGCCCGGCGGCTCGGTCCGCTGCTGCAGTCGATGCTCGGCGGCTTCGCGACTCATCCGCTGGTGGGGGACGTGCGCGGGGTAGGGCTCATTTCCGGGATCGAGCTGATGCGCGACGGCGCAAATCGCGTTCCTTTCGCGCCGGAGCTGAATGTCGGGGCCCGGGTCGAGGCGGCCGCCAAGCGGCACGGCTTGATCCTCCGCGTGATCGGCGACCGCCTGGTTTTCGCGCCGCCGCTGATCATCGAAGCGGCCGAGATCGAGCAGATCGGCGAGCGGCTGCGCCGCGCGCTCGACGAGGTGGCCGACGAGCTCACGCGCGAAGGCGCCTCGGCATGAGCCTCGCGTCTTCGCGCACGAGTGCCGCGGGATGAGCGCTCGCGTCGGGGTGGACATCGGCGGCACCTTCACCGATGTGGCGCTGGAGATCGGCGAGCGGCGCTTCACCGCCAAGATTCTGACCACGCCGCAGGCGCCGGAACACGGCGTGCTCGAGGCCCTGCGTGCGGTGACGGCGCAGGCCGGCATCGGGCCGGGCGAGATCCGGCTGATCATTCACGGCACCACGCTCGCCACCAATGCGCTGATCGAGCGAAAGGGGGCGAAGACCGCGCTTCTCACCACCGAAGGATTTCGCGACGTGGTGGAGATCCGGCACGAGAACCGGTTCGAGCAATACGACGTCAACATCGATCTGCCGCCGCCCCTGGTGCCGCGGCGGTTGCGTCTGCCGATCCGCGAACGGATCGATGCCCAGGGCAGGGTGCTGCTGCCGCTCGACCGGCAAAGCGTCGCGCGCGCCGTCGACGTGCTCGCTGCCGGGCAGGTGGAGGCGGTGGCCGTCGGGCTCTTGCACAGCTTCACCAATCCGGATCACGAGCGCCGGGTCGCTGACGCGATCAGGAGCGCGCTTCCCGATGTTCCGGTGACGCTGTCCTGCGAGGTCTCGCCGGAGATGCGCGAATACGAGCGCTTCTCCACCGCCTGCGCCAACGCCTATCTGCAGCCGCTGATCGGCCGCTACCTCGCCAGGCTCGAGGCCGAGCTCAGACGCCGCGGGTTCGTCTGTCCACTGCTGCTGATGACCTCGGGCGGCGGCATCACCAGCGTGGACACCGCGATCCGCTTTCCGGTGCGCCTGGTCGAATCCGGGCCGGCCGGCGGCGCGATCTTTGCCGCCTGCGTGGCCCGCCAGCACGGGCTCGATCAGGTGCTGTCGTTCGACATGGGCGGCACGACCGCGAAAATCTGCCTGATCGACAAGGCCCAGCCGCAGACCGCGCGCGCCTTCGAGGTGGCGCGCATCTATCGCTTTCTCAAGGGAAGCGGGCTGCCGCTGCGCATCCCGGTGATCGAGATGGTCGAGATCGGGGCCGGCGGCGGCTCGATCGCCCGCATCGACACGCTCGGGCGCATCCTGGTCGGTCCCGAGAGCGCCGGCGCCGAGCCGGGGCCCGCCTGCTACGGCCGGGGTGGCAGCGAGCCGACGGTGACCGATGCCGACCTCCTGCTCGGTCGCATCGACCCGGCAACCTTCTCCGGCGGCAAGCTGCCGCTGGACAGCGGGCGCGCCAGGCAGGCTTGCGCCGAGCGGATCGGCGCAGGCCTCAATCTGGGGGTCGAGCATGCGGCGCTGGCCATCAGCGAGATCGTCGACGAGAACATGGCCAATGCGGCGCGGGTGCATGCGATCGAAAGCGGAAAGGATCTGCGGGCGCGCACGCTGATCGCATTCGGCGGCGCCGCGCCGCTGCACGCCGCGCGCGTCGCCGAGAAGCTCGGGATCACCCGCGTGCTGGTGCCCGCCAATGCCGGCGTGGGCTCGGCGGTCGGCCTGCTGCGCGCTCCGGTCGCCTACGAGATCGTCCGCAGCGCGCTCATGCGGGTGAGCAGCTTCGATCCCGCATCCGCCAATCGCCTGCTGGCGGAGATGCGTGCGGAGGCCGAAGCGATCGTGCGGCAGGGCGCAGCTGCCGCCGAGCTTGTCGAGCAGCGCTCCGCCTTCATGCGCTATCGCGGCCAGGGCCACGAGATCGCCGTGGCGCTGCCGGCCCGCGAGTTCACCCCTGCGGATCGACCGGTCGTCGTCGAGTCGTTCGAGGAAGCCTATCGCCGGCTCTACAGCCGCGCGATCCCGGGCGTCGACATCGAGATCCTGAGCTGGGTGCTCACGCTTGCCGCCCCGGCGGAAGGCAGCCTGGCGATGGCCGCAGCGGAACGGCCGAGCGAGCCCCAGCCGCGGTCGCGGCGGCCGCTGCTCGATCCCGAGGTCGGCGATTTCCGCGACGTGCCGATCTACTGGCGGGGCGACCTGGCGCCGGGGGCACGGATCAAGGGCCCGGCGGTGATCGCCGAGGATGAGACCTCGACCGTGGTCAGCCCGATCTTCGACGCAGCCATCGACCGCTTCGGATATATTGCCCTTACCCGACCCGAGAGCTGAACATGGTCCCACGCCCCAACACCGCGCTGGCCCAGATCCACACCCAGGTGATGTGGAGCCGGCTCATCGCCGTGGTCGAGGAGCAGGCGCAGACCATGATCCGCACCGCCTTCAGCACCTCGGTCCGCGAGGCCGGGGACCTGTCGGCCGGCGTGTTCGACCGCCACGGCCGGATGCTGGCGCAGGCGGTCACCGGCACGCCGGGGCACGTCAATTCGATGGCGAATGCGGTGCGGCATTTTCTCGACGCATATCCGCTCGCCGGCATGCGGCCCGGCGACCACTACATCACCAATGATCCGTGGCTCGCTTCCGGCCACCTGCACGACCTCACCGTGGTCACGCCGAGCTTCTATCGCGGCCAGGCCGTGGGCCTGTTCGCCAACACGATCCACGTCGTCGACATCGGCGGGCTGGGGATGGGGCCGGACGGACGGCAGGTGTTCGAGGAAGGGCTGTCGATCCCGATCATGCGGCTCGCCCGCGACGGCCGCATGAGCGAGGAACTGCTGCAGTTGGTGCGGGCGAACGTGCGCGAGCCGTTGCAGGTCGAGGGCGACATCTATGCCTGCGCGGCGTGCAACGACGAGGGCAGCCGGCGGCTCATCGAGATGATGGACGAATTCGAGATCGCCAATCTCGACCGCCTCGGCGACACCATCGTTGAGGCTTCGCGAGAGGCGACACTGGCGCGCATCCGCGCGCTGCCGAAGGGCACCTATCGCAACAGCCTCACCATGGACGGTTACGACAAGCCGCTCGAGCTTACGGCCGCGTTGACCATCTCCGACGACGGCATCCGTGTCGATTTCAGCGGCACCTCGCCGGCCTCGCCCTACGGAATCAACGTGGTCTACAATTATTGCCTCGCCTACACGGCCTTCGGCGTGAAATGCCTGGTCGCACCGGAGGTGCCCAACAACGCCGGCTCGCTCGCGCCGATCACGGTGAGCGCGCCGGAAGGCTGCGTGCTCAATGCCCAGCGACCGTGGCCGGTGGCTGCGCGGCACACGGTCGGACAGATGCTGCCCGATGTGGTGTTCGGCTGCCTGCACCAGGTGATCGCGGGGGGCGTGCCGGCGGAAGGCGCCTCCTCGCTCTGGAACCCGCAGATCTTCGGCGGCGGCTCGCTGGTCGACGAGGTCGCCGAAGGCAGCGATGCCAATGCACTGCCCCAATTCAGCACGGTCATCTTCCACTGCGGCGGGGCCGGCGCGCGGCCCGGCAAGGACGGGCTCAGCGCGACCGCCTTTCCCTCGGGCGTGCGCACGATCCCGGTGGAGGCAACCGAAAGCGTGGCGCCCGTCGTGTTCCACCGCCGCGAGTTTCGCGGGAGCTCGGGCGGCGCAGGTCGATTTCGCGGCGGGCTCGGCCAGGTGATCGAGCTCGGCGGCGCCGACGCCAATCCTATCGCGCTGCTGTGCAATTTCGAGCGGGTGCACAACCCCGCGCGGGGCCGCAACGGCGGCGCAGCGGGAGCGCCGGGCAAGGTCTCATTGCGCTCGGGGCGGCCGATCCGGCCGAAAGGCCGGCAGACCGTGCCGCCGCGCGATGCCATCCGCCTCGAGCTGCCGGGAGGCGGCGGCTTCGGCGATCCGCGCGCGCGCGACCCGCAGCGCGTGCTCGACGACGTGGCGGACGGCCTGATCACCGCCGAGGAGGCGCGGCGCGACTACCTCGTCGTCATCGATGCGGAGGGACATCTCGATGCGATTGCGACCGAGCGCCTGCGCTCGTCCGGCTCGTCGTCCACCGCAGGGGGGCGATGAGCGAGCCAAGCTCTGCAGTTCGTTGAAGTGTGCAAGGGAGGATCGAATGCGCCTGCTCACCATAGTGGGAATGCTCGCCACGGCTGCGGGGGTTGCGGCGGGGATGACCGGCGCGCAGTCGGCGCCGTTTCTGATCGTCGGCAACGACGAGAAGGTGCTCTGGGACGATCAGGGCAAGCCGAAGCTCTCACCGCCGGGCCGTGATTCGGTCGTGATTCTGGATCTCGCCGATCCGCTCAATCCGAGGATCGTCGCCAATCTGCCGCTGAAGAATTCGATCGTCGGGCCGCCGGTCAATCTCGACATCGATCCCAGCGGGACGATCGCGCTGGTCGCCGATTCGGTCGACGTGATCAAGGACGGCGACGCCTTGAAACAGGTGCCCGACAACAAGCTGCACGTGATCGACCTCAAGGCCAATCCGCCCAGGGCGATCGGCACCGTGGACGTCGGCAAGCAGCCGTCGGGACTGAGCATCAGCCCGGACGGCAAGCTCGCGCTCGTTGCCAACCGCGAGGACAAGTCGATCAGCGTGCTCTCGATCAAGGGCACCGAGGTCAAGCTGATCGACACCGTGCCGATGGGCGACAGCGTGGCGCACGTGACCTTCACGCCGGACGGCAAGCGCGCCCTGGCGGTGAAGTTTCCCAATCACAAGGTGTCGGTGCTCGAGGTCGCCGGTGACAAGGTCACCTACGGCAAGCTCGATCTGCCGACCGGGCTGTGGCCCTACAACGTCGCGGTCGCTGCCGGCGGCAAGATCGCGCTGACCTCCGACAACGGCAACTCCGGGGCGTCCGACGGCAGCGTCGATACCGTGAGCGTCGTCGATCTCGAGGCGCAACCGCCGCGCGTCATCGATCGCGTGGTGGTGGGGGACGGGCCGGAGGGACTGGCGATCAGCCCGAAAGGCGACGTGGCGGTGGCGGTCATCCTCGCCGGCTCCAACAACAAGCCGGCCTGGTACCATCATCGCAACGGTTTCGCCTCGGTGCTTCACATCGACGGCAAGAAGGTGACGAAAGTGAAGGAGATAGAGCTCGGCGGCTTGCCGGAAGGCGCGGCCTTCACGCCCGACGGCCGCTATCTCCTGGTCGGCAATTTTCTCGATGAGGACATTTCCATCCTGCGGGTCGAGGGGGCCGACATCACCGATACCGGCAAGCGCTTCAAGCTGCCCGGTCATCCGGCATCGGTGCGCATGAGCCCGCACTGAGGCTCCGGCTTCAGCGGAGTGCGTGCGCGAGAACGCGCTCCGCCGCGATGAGCGGCGGCGGTTGCCCCGCGCCGCGTCCGGATCGAGCGCCGGTGAACCGGCTACGAGCGTTCGCGCTCGTCCTCGCCGGCGAGCAGGGCAGCGGGGAACTGTGCCGCGTAACGGCGTCGCTCCTGTCGCCGCGGCAGCCGGTCATGACGGGCGGAAGGGTCGGGCACGACGACCCGCCGGTAGAGGTGCCAGGTGGCGTGCCCCAGCACGGGGACCACGACCGCGAGGCCGAAGAAGAACGGCAAGGAGCCGAGTGCCAGCAGCGCCGCGACGATGAGCCCCCACAGCGCCATGCACAGCGGATTGGCCGCGACCGCGCGGATCGACGTGAGCACCGCCTCGACAACGCCGACATCGCGGTCGAGCAGCAGGGGGAACGACACCACGCTGAGGCTCAGCACCAGGGCCGCGAACAGGAAGCCCACGCCGTTGCCCACCGCGATGAGCGTCCAGCCGGCCGGCGTGGTGAGCACTTGGTGCAGGAAGCTCGGGATCGATGCCGCCGGCTCGTACCCGAAGCTTGCCACGTAGATCGCCTGCGCAACGGCAATCCAGAGGGCAAAGATCGCGAGCAGCAGCAGCCCGAGCAGAGCGATGGCGCCGCGCGAGGGCGAGCGGAGCACGTCGAAGGCGTCCTGCCACGCGGCGTCGAGGCCCTGCTCGCGGCGCCGGCTCAGCTCGTAGTAGCCGAGCGCCGCGAAGGGTCCCACGAGCGCGAAGCCTGCCGCGAGCGGGAACAGCAGCGGCAGGACCGAGTAGCCCAGCACCAGGCGAAAAAGCACCAGCCCGACGATCGGATAGATGAGGCAGAGGAAGACCGCATGCGTCGGGATGGCGGCAAAGTCGGCGATCCCGGACGAGAGTGCCTGCCGCAGGTCACCCACCCCGATGCGGCGGATGACGGGGCGCCCGGGCAGGGTTTCCGCCCCCATCAGGACATGGACGTGCGCCATGGTCGTGCCTCCTGATTTCAGGTCGGCGCCGCAAAGCCCACAGGCCCGCGAGCTATGCGATGCGTCGACCTTGCTTCGATGAACGAGCAGGGGACCTCGTGGGCGCCTCCTGCAGCTTTGGGCGAATCTAACGGGCCGCTGCTGAGACTTGAAGGGGCCCGCAAATATTCCCGGCTCGAGCTGCTCCGGCCTTGCCGCGAAGGAAAATCAGCCTTGCGGATCGGGCCTTCCCGCTTAT
>DASXAP010000228.1:0-18585 GCA_036406655.1 Xanthobacteraceae bacterium
GCGGCCGGCGACACTCTTGCCGCAGACGCTGCGAGAGATGCCGCTGCAGGCTTCGGCGCCGGCGGCGCCACGGCGGCGAGCTTATCCGATCGGCGCTCCGGTGACGGATCAAGCTTGCCGAGATTAGGCGTCATGGGCGGCCTGCCGGCATCATCCCCGGGCCTGGCTGCCGGCGCATCCTGGGACAGGCCGGTTTTCGATGCGCTCGACCCGTTGGAAGAGGCCCTTGCCGCTCTCTGAGGCGGTGCGTTCGGGCCTTCGGCAGCCTTGGCGGCAGCTCCCGGACCCGCTGTTTTCGTCGCTGGCGTCAGGGGAGGTTGCGGCGGCAATCCGCCCGTAATCCGCGGCGGCTCCCGGCCATTGCCTCTCGGCGGTGCATCCCCGGAATTCACCGCCTCTGTCTCCCGTCTCGACGCCACATCGCCGCTACGACCCTCCCTTTCCCGCACTGCAGTGCGGGAAAGGCGATCAGGACCTATGCGCCATGGGCCCCGCGCCCCCCGGTCTTCCGAGGCAATGCCAAATCCGTCGCGGATTCGGCGACCCGACCCAGGGGAGCTTAGTTGTGAATATGGCCAAAGGTGGGAACCGCTCCCCCCCCCGTGCTACTGCGCGACGTTTCGAAGGACCAAGGACACGTTCGTTCCACCAAACCCGAAGGAATTCGAGAGGACAACCTCAACCGTGCGCCGCTTGGAACGGTGCGGCACCAGATCGATCGCGGTCTCCACCGAGGGGTGGTCGAGATTGATGGTCGGGGGGACAATGCCGTCGCGCATCGCCAGCATCGAGAAGATCGCCTCGACCGCACCAGCCGCACCCAGCAGATGACCGGTCGAGGACTTGGTCGAGGACATGCAGATGCGGCCTGCGGCGTTGCCCACCAGACGGTGCACGGCATTGAGCTCGATCTCGTCGCCGAGCGGAGTGGAGGTGCCGTGCGCATTGATGTAGTCGATTTCCGTGGCCGAAATGCCGGCGCGCTTGATGGCCGCCCGCATGCAACGCAGTGCACCATCGCCGTCTTCAGCCGGAGCGGTGATGTGATGGGCGTCGCCCGAGAGCCCATAGCCGATGATTTCGGCGTAGATCCTGGCGCCGCGCCGCTTGGCGTGCTCGTAGGTCTCGAGGACGACCACCCCCGCCCCCTCCCCGATCACGAAACCGTCGCGATCCCGGTCGTAAGGCCGTGATGCCCGCTCCGGGACGTCGTTGAAGGATGTGGAAAGCGCACGGCAGGCCACGAACCCCGCGAGGCCGATCCGCGAAATCGGCGATTCCGTCCCGCCGGCCACCATGACCTCAGCGTCTCCCAGACCGACGAGTCGCGCCGCGTCCCCGATGGCATGTGCCCCGGTCGAGCAGGCCGTGACAACCGCGTGGTTTGGTCCCTTGAGGCCGTGCGCGATCGACACGTATCCCGAGGCAAGGTTGATCAGCCGGCCGGGGATGAAAAACGGTGACACCCGGCGCGGGCCGCGCTCCTTGAGCACCACAGCGGTCTCGGCGATACCGGTCAGTCCGCCGATTCCGGACCCTATCATCACTCCGGTGCTGATCTGGTCCTCGTAGCTCGTCGGCTTCCAGCCCGCATCGTCGAGGGCTTGCCGCGCTGCCGACATGGCGAAAACGATGAAGTCGTCGACCTTGCGCTGTTCCTTGGGCTCCATCCACTGGTCGGGGTTGAAGGTGTCATTCGAGCCGTCGCCGCGCGGAACCTGGCAGGCGATCTTCACCGGCAGGTCGGACACATCGAAGCTCTCGATGCGCCTGGCCCCACTCCTGCTATCGATGAGGCGCCGCCAGCTCGGCTCAACGCCGCACGCGAGCGGCGTGACCATGCCGAGCCCGGTGACGACGACGCGCCGCATCCTGGTCTCCTTGCCCCGCCGCCACTGACATAATCACCCGACGCCAGAATCGCGCCCGGGAAGTGGCAAGCCGCAGGAACCCCAAGGCTCCGCTGAAGCAGCGATCGTCAGCTCTTTGCGTTCTTTTCGAGGAACTTGATGGCGTCGCCAACCGTCAAAATGGTCTCGGCGGCGTCGTCGGGAATCTCGCAGCCGAACTCCTCCTCGAACGCCATGACGAGCTCCACCGTGTCGAGGCTGTCGGCACCGAGATCGTCGATGAAGCTCGCGTTCTCGGTCACCTTGTCGGCTTCCACGCCCAGGTGCTCGACGACGATCTTTTTCACCCGCTCGCCAATGTCGCTCATCGCTGCAACCTCGTATCCTAAGGATGGGTCGGGTCCTGCCCCCGAGCCATGACGTTCTGGGCTTTGCGTGGTGTCCGGCGTCGAATCATCGGGATCGCGAGCGGACCCCGTATGATGATTGGCCCCGGTATGGCGTCCCCCAGACAAGCCAGCGTTCGGTATCACACTTCAAAAGCCTTGACCAGCGCGGGTCCGGCCGCGCCCGACAGCGGAAGGCGGCCCAGAAGCAGCTCAAATCATCGCCATCCCGCCGTTGACGTGCAGGGTTTGGCCAGTGACATAGGCGGCCTCCTCGGAGGCGAGATAGACCGCCGCCGCCGCCACGTCCGCGCCGGATCCCAGCCTGCCCGCAGGGACCCGCGCAAGGATCGTCTCGCGCTGCTTGTCGTTGAGCTTGTCGGTCATGGCGGTCGCGATGAACCCCGGTGCAATCGCGTTCGCAGTCACGCCGCGCCTGGCGTATTCGGCGGCGACCGACTTGATCATGCCGATCATGCCCGCTTTGGTCGCCGTGTAGTTGCTCTGACCTGGATTCCCGGTGAAGCCCACCACCGACGCGATCCCGATGAGGCGGCCGAAGCGCCGGCGCATCATCCCGCGCATGGCCGCGCGCGCCAGCCGGAAAGTAGCCGTGAGGTTCACCGCCAGGACCTGCTCCCAGTCCTCATCCCGAAGCTGGACCAAGAGGTTGTCCCTGGTGATCCCGGCATTGGCGACCAGGATGTCGAGCTTGCCCATCGCCTCTTCGCATTTCGGCACCAGCGCCTCGACCTCGTCCTTCTCGGCGAGATTGCACGCCAGCACGTGAACGCGGTCCTTGAGCTCACCGGCCAGTCCGGCGAGCGCGTCCCCCCGGGTGCCTGAAATCGCGACGCTGGCGCCCTGCCGGTGCAAGGCGCGCGCGATCGCTCCTCCGATGCCGCCGCTTGCGCCGGTTACCAGCGCGGTCTTTCCGCTCAGATCGAACATCGAACTCTCCTGGCAAGCTCGACAAGGAGCCGGCGGATTGCGGGCTCCTCAGGCTCTCTCGTGCTTCTGCCGCAGCGCCCACGGGCAAGCACGGCGATTGCCCTCCCTCGCAGCACAACCCTCAGCTCCTGCCCCGTTGCAGCGATCGGAACGACGCAACCTCCTCGGGCGTCCCGACGCTCCAGCCGGTCGCGCCCTCGGCGATGCGCTTGACCAATCCGCTCAGCACCCGCCCCGCGCCGACTTCGCAGAAGGTGCTCACCCCTGCGCCGGCCATGAAGGCAATCGATTCGCGCCAGCGCACGGTCCCGGTGACCTGAGCGATGAGCGCACGAACGATCTCATCCGGATCGCTGATCGGCTTTGCCAGCACGTTGGCGACCAACGGTATTACCGGTCGGCGCATTGCGACCTCGGCCAGCGCCCGAGCCATGGCGTCGGCAGCGGGCTGCATCAGCGCGCAATGGAAGGGGGCCGAGACCGGCAGCAGCATTGCGCGCCGCGCACCTTTCTGCTTGGCAAGCTCGACCGCGCGGTCGACCGCCGCCTTGTGCCCCGAGACGACCACCTGGCCGCCGCCGTTGTCATTGGCCGCCTCGCAAACCTCGCCCTGCGCTGCTTCCGCCGCCACCGCGGCAACCTGCTCGAAATCCAGACCCAGCAGGGCTGCCATCGCGCCGGTACCGACCGGAACGGCTTTCTGCATGGCGCGGCCGCGGATACGCAGGAGCCGTGCCGTATCCCCGAGGCTGAGGGCCCCGGCGGCGGCCAGCGCCGAATATTCGCCCAACGAGTGGCCGGCGACGAATTGGGCTTCGCGCGCAAGTCGAAGGCCGGCCTCAGCCTCGAGCACGCGCAAGGCGGCGAGCGAGACTGCCATCAACGCCGGCTGCGCGTTCTCCGTCAGCGTGAGTGTCTCGAGCGGGCCTTCCCAGACCGTCTTCGTGAGGTGCTCACCGAGCGCGGCATCAACCTCCTCGAAAACGGCGCGCGCCGGCGCAAAACCATCCGCCAGCGCCCTGCCCATTCCCACCGTCTGGCTCCCTTGGCCCGGAAAGATGAAGGCGAGCGACATTTCTGGCCTTTCAACGCCTGCCCGCCCGGTGCTTCCGGGGCATATTCCGATCGGCTGACGCGAGCGCATTCTCAGGACAGCCGGCCGGTGGCTTCTGTCAAGGGTATCCGCCACCGCAATCAGGCCTGTAGCCAAGCGCGCGGTCGCTCGGCCCCGATCGCAGCCGGGACGCCTCGAGCACTGCCTTGCGTTTTGACCGGAAATCCTTATAACGCGCGTTTCCGCTCGCCCGCGACCGGGAGCTGAACGGACAACCGCTCGATTTGCGGAGCGGGGGCTTGACGGTTCCGTGTCCGGTGTTCCCGCCTTCCGAGCTTCGAGCCTTTCCCGAAAGGGCTCGAAGGGCTTTGCGCCGGGATGAGCGCGACAGAAAGGGAAAGGCATTGCATGCCGCTGTATGAACACGTCGTGTTGACGCGCCAGGACGCGAGCGCTCAGCAGGTCGAAGAGCTGACGGGCCAGCTCAAGGGTGTGATCGAGCAGATGGGCGGCAAGGTCGCCAAGATCGAGCAGTGGGGCGTCAAGTCGCTCTCTTACCGTCTGCGCAAGAACCGCAAGGCGCATTTCACGCTCCTCAACGTGGATGCGGCGCCTGCGGTCCTCAATGAGATCGAGCGCCAGGAACGGCTCAATGAGGATGTGCTGCGCTATCTGACGATCCGGGTGGACGAGCTCGAGGAAGGTCCTTCGGCGATGATGCGCAAGGCCGATCGCGACCGGGAGCGCGACGAGCGCGGGTTCGGATTCCGCGACCGGGATCGCGGCGGCGGTCGCGATCGCGAGCGAGGCGAGCATCGCCGTGAGCGCGAACGCGAGGGACGCACGCGAGAGGCCGGCGAGGAGACCGCCGCGGCACACGAGGAGTAGAATTTATGGCATCTTCCCCGCAACAGGCCCGCCGGCCGTTCTTTCGGCGTCGCAAGACATGCCCGTTCTCGGGCGCCAACGCACCTAAGATCGACTACAAGGATGTCCGGCTGCTGCAGCGCTACGTGTCCGAGCGCGGCAAGATCGTGCCAAGCCGGATCACGGCGGTGTCGGCCAGGAAGCAACGGGAGCTCGCGCGAGCAATCAAGCGCGCCCGTTTCCTCGGATTGTTGCCGTATGTAATTAGATGACGGGAGACGGACGACGGAGCGCGGACTCTCCGCCCGTGTCCTCCGTTCTCCGTTTTTCATGGTCTGGTTGGGACGGGCCGTCGACCCGTCTCTAACCGCTGATCTGGCGGGACAGCTCGATATGTTGCCGATCATGCTTGTCGGATTGGGTTCCGGTGCGGCAGCGGCCCTGTTGTCAGCGTCGATCGCATCGGGATCCGTGCTTGCGTCGCTGCTGGCTTATCTCTCTCCGCTTCCCATCATGATTGCGGCGCTCGGCTGGAGCCATTGGGCCGGGCTGCTGGCGGCGCTCGGTGCGGGCGCGGGTCTGGGAACCTTGCTCGGTCCCTGGTACTTCGTCAGCTTTCTCCTCGGTGTAGGCCTGCCGGCCTGGTGGCTGGCTTATCTCGCATTGCTTGCCCGCCCTGCCGGCAACCAGCCGCGGCTCGAATGGTATCCGGCCGGCCGGATCGTGCTCTGGGCGGCACTGCTGGCGACAGCCAGCATCACAATCGCCCTCCTCCAGCTTGGCACCGATCGGGCTGCCGTGCAGGGCGCCTTGCGAAGCGCCTTGACCGAGGTCATTCGTGCGCACGCCCCGGGCTCGTCGCTGATCGGCACGCTCGCCGCCGATGAGCCGGACGACCTGCTCGACGTGTTTGTGGTCCTGCTTCCACCCGCTGCAGCGGTGACCTTCGTGATCATCAACTGCTTCAACCTGTGGCTCGCCGGGCGAGTCGTCCTCGTTTCCGGTCGGCTGCCCCGCCCGTGGCCGGCCGTTTCCGACCTGTCGTTGCCGATCATCGCGCCGGTGCTGCTCGCTCTGGCACTGGCCGGTGTCTTCGCCCCCGATCTCGTCGGGGTCGTGTCCGGCGTCCTGGCGGCGAGCCTGATGGTCGCACACGTGATGGTCGGGCTGGCGGTGATCCACGCGTTGACCGCAGGGGTCAATTCCCGCGCTCTCATTCTCGCCGGCATCTACGCCGGGCTCGTGATCCTCGGCTTTCAGACGAGCTGGGCGCCGTTCTCGCTGGCAGCGCTCGGTCTGGGCGAAACCCTGTTCGGCATTCGCGGGCGCATGGCGAGACGGGTCCGGCCCGGTCAACACCCATGACACCTGCTCGATCAAGCAGACGCCACGAAAGGAGCTGAACAATGGAAGTGATCCTGCTCGAGCGCATCGCCAAGCTCGGCCAGATGGGCGACGTCGTGCGCGTCAAGGACGGATTTGCGCGTAATTTTCTCCTGCCCAAGGGCAAAGCCCTGCGCTCCACCAAGGAGAACCGCGCGCGCTTCGAGAGCATGAAGTCCCAGCTCGAAGCGCGCAATCTCGAGCAGAAGAGCGAGGCAGAGAAGATCGCCCGCAAGCTCGACGGCCAGAGCTTCTCGGTGCTGCGTCAGGCTGCCGAGGGCGGCCAGCTCTATGGCTCGGTTTCAGCGCGCGATCTTGCCGCGCTGGTCACCGACAGAGGCTTCAATGTCAGCCGCACCCAGATCGATCTGCATGCCCCGATCAAGACGATCGGATTGCACAAGGTCCCGCTCTCGTTGCACCCGGAAGTCGAGGCCACGATCAGCGTGGCGATCGGGCGCAATGCGGATGAGGCGCAACGGCTCATTCGCGGCGAGGACATCACGGTCGCGCGGGAGGAGATGGCGCCGAGCGGAGCCGAGCCCGGCGCTCCCGCCGAGACGTTCTTCGACCAGGAAGTGCTGGCGGCGCGCCAGGCCGGCGAGACCGGCACCGACTCACCTGCCGGCGAGGCCGAGAAGAAGGGCTGACCGGCGCTATTCCTCGAACTGCTCGAGCGGATGCAGCGGCGGCGCGGCGGCGGCCGGCGACGGCGCCGCCTCGACCTCGCCTACCATCGCTGCAGCAGCGGGGAGCTTGCCCAGCTCCATGCTGTCCGAGGGGCGGCGAGGCGCAGGCTTTGTGCCGGCTTGATCGGAGCCCGCGCTCCCTGCGCGTTCCGCGCCGGGCGCCCCCGCGTGTTCCGGCCTGCTCGCCGCTTCCGCCGGGGCCGCCGCTTCCCGTGCTCCCAGGCCCGGCGGCCGCCGATTCTGCACTGCGCGCGGGTCGCTGCCCACCGCGGCCAGATAGGCGGCCATCGCCGCCGCTTCCCGCCCGCCGGTGCTGTAGTGATCGCGCAGGAATCCGGCATTGCTCGGCTTCAGCTCCCGCGGACTGCGATGACATGCCGCGCAGGTGTCGGAGAAAATCTGTGCCGGCGACTTGCCGGCGTCGAGGTTGGACTGCCCCGCTGCCGGAGTGGCTGCGGCCACGACCATAATCCCGAGGAGCCAATATCCCAGTCGACCAAACCTCGATATCATGACCCCCTCTGCGCTCCGCCGGCCCGACCAACTGCCCCATGCTTTCGGTTTTTGGCCAAAAGAGGACGCACGACCCCCGCCCCGTCTTCCTGCCCGTCTCCTCCCATTCTGCAACCCCTGCGACCCCGGCCTTTGCAACCTCGGCACGTTGCCATGCGTTGAGAGTTTGCACTAATTTTGCCGCTCGACAGGCGGATGGCCGGCGGCTGTCCCCGGTTTTGGCGAGGATGCCCGCCGGACGACCATCCGGGCAGGCACGATCGGGCGGATTTGCGTTTGGAGGCGGCCGATGGACCGGTTGCTTCAGGTCACATTACAAAAGCTGATCACCACCGGAAATCTCCGGGTCACGACGGTCGGCGGATCGATATTCACGGTCGGCGACGGGTCCGGCACCCGCGCTGCCATTCGTTTTACCGACCGCCGAGCTCAGCTGCGCACGCTTCTCGATCCCGAGCTCAGATTCGGCGAAGCCTATATGGACGGCGCTGTCGTCGTGGAGGAGGGCTCCATCGCCGACGTGCTCTCGATCCTGCTCGGCCACTGCCGCGGCGGCATGCCGCCGGACTGGGCGCGACCGCAGTGGCTGATCCGCTACCTGCGCCGCCGCCTGCAGCTCAACCTGCGGCCGCGCGCGCGGCGCAATGCGGCTCACCACTACGACCTCGACGCTCGGCTCTATGCCCTCTTCCTCGACGCCGACCGGCAATACAGCTGCGCCTATTTCGAGAGCCCCGACCAGTCGCTCGACGACGCGCAGCTCGCCAAGAAACGGCATCTGGCGGCGAAGCTCCTCCTCCAGCGCAACCAGCGCGTGCTCGACATCGGCTGCGGCTGGGGCGGTCTTGCGCTCTATCTCGCCGAGCCGTGCGGAGCCCGCGTGACCGGCATCACCCTCTCCGAGCAGCAGCACACGCTTGCCCGCGGTCGCGCCGCCGAGCGTGGCCTGACGGCCCGGATCGATTTCCGGCTGCAGGATTATCGCGACGTCGCCGACCGTTTCGATCGAATCGTCTCCGTCGGAATGTTCGAGCACGTGGGGGCGGCCCATTACGACACGTTCTTCCAGAAATGCCGGACCCTGCTCGATGACGACGGAGTGATGCTGCTGCATTCGATCGGACGGTCGGAAGGCCCGAACGTCACCAATCCCTGGGTCGCCAAGTACATATTCCCCGGCGGGTACATTCCGGCCTTGTCCGAGGTGCTGCCGGCGGTCGAGCGGGCGGGTCTCCTCGTCACCGATATCGAGATTCTGCGCCTGCATTATGCCGAGACGCTCAAGGCCTGGCGTGAACGGTTTCTCGCCTATCGCGACGCGGTCGAGCGGCTCTACGACCAGCGGTTCGTGCGAATGTGGGAGTTCTATCTCGCCGCCTCGGAGATGGCATTCCGGAAGCAGGCCATGATGGTGCTGCAGATGCAATTGACCAAGCGCCAGGGGGTCGTGCCGATGACCCGCGACTACATCGCGCGGGAGGAGGCGAGGCTGCGAGCGATCGAAGGCGGCAGCCGGCCCCCGCTGCGGCTCGCCGGCGAGTGATTCTGCCGGAACGATCGTCGACCGCCGCCGTCAAGGGCCGGCTTGCGACCTATCAATAGCAATGTTGCTGCGGTGATGAGCGGGGAAATTCCCGTGCCCTGATTGCGTCGAGCCGGTGGGCGCGTGCTATTGGCGTCCTCCCGCTCGGGAACGATTCGCTGTCGCGGCGGTGAGTGGCGTGCCTCGATCTCGTCATAAAAAGCAAAACAGTGCAACGTCATGGCCGTCGAATCGATCGCCCGCAAGCCGGCGGGGCCGAGCACACCCTCATACCGGGTTCTCCCGCACAACATCGAAGCGGAACAGGCGCTGCTGGGGGCGATCCTCGTCAACAACGAGGCGCTTTACCGGGTCACCGATTTTCTCGAGCCGCAGCATTTCTTCGAGCCCGTCCACCAGCAGATCTACGATACCGCGCGCGGCCTCATTCGCATGGGCAAGCTCGCTTCACCGGTGACGTTGAAGAGCTTCCTGCCCGCCGATGCCGATATCGCCGGGCTGACGCTGGGGCAATACCTGGCGCGGCTCGCCGCCGAAGCCACCACCATCATCAACGCGGTCGACTACGGTCGCACCGTCTATGACCTGGCAGTTCGCCGGGAGCTGATCGGGATCGGCGAGGCGATGGTGAACCTCGCCTTCGACGCTCCGGTCGACTTCGCGCCGCGCGAGCAGATCGAGGACGCCGAGCGCCGCCTTTATGATCTCGCCGAAACCGGCCGCTACGGCGGGGGATTCCTCAAGTTCGAGACGGCGCTGACCACCGCCGTCGACATGGCCGCGCGCGCCTATCAGCGCGACGGCAAGCTCTCCGGCCTGGCGACCGGGCTCAAGGACCTCGACAGCAAGATGGGAGGCCTGCAGCCGTCGGACCTCGTCATCGTCGCCGGCCGGCCGGGGATGGGCAAGACCGCGCTGGCCACCAACATCGCCTACAACGTCGCCAGGGCGTGGCGCGGCGAGGTGCGCCCCGACGGCCATATCGAGACCATGAACGGCGGCATCGTCGGCTTCTTCTCTCTCGAGATGTCGGCGGAGCAGCTCGCCACCCGAATCATCGCCGAGCAGAGCGGCATTCCTTCGAGCACCATCCGGCGCGGCGGCATCAACGAGAACGATTTCGAGAAGATCAAGGACGTCGCCATCGAGCTGCAGCACTTGCCGTTCTTCATCGACGAGACCGGCGGCTTGACCGTCGCGCAGCTCGCCGCCCGGGCGCGACGGCTCAAGCGGCAGAAGGGGCTCGATCTGCTCGTCATCGATTACATTCAGCTGCTGCAGGGCTCGAGCCGCCGAGCCCTGGAAGGCCGCGTGCAGGAGGTCACCGAGATTACCACCAGCCTCAAGGCGCTCGCCAAGGAGCTCAACGTGCCGGTCTTGGCGCTCTCGCAGCTGTCGCGGCAGGTCGAGAGCCGCGATGACAAGCGCCCGCAACTTTCCGACCTGCGTGAGTCGGGCTCGATCGAGCAGGACGCGGACGTCGTGATGTTCGTGTTCCGCGAGGAATACTATCTGAGCAACAAGGAGCCCCGGCCCGGCACGGAGGACCACAGCAAGTGGCAGCTCGAGATGGCCGCTGTCCACGGCAAGGCCGAGATCATCATCGGCAAGCAGCGGCACGGCCCTACCGGCGCCGTCAATCTGCACTTCGACGCGGCGGTCACGCGCTTTGACAACCTCGCCCGCGATGACCAGCTGCCGGACCGCGTGTGACGGGACGCCGTGCCGGGCGCGCCGGCGGTCGGCGCCTTGAGGCTGGACTAGCGCGCCACGTCCCGCCATAACCCTCCGGCATGACCGTCCATGATCCCGACCTGCGGCCTGCGACCACATCGGCGGCCGCCGTCAAGGCCGCCGAGGCGGGCGGGCTCCTGACCGTCGACCTGTCCGCGATCGAGGCGAACTGGCGCAAGCTCGCCGGGATAACCGTGCCGGTGGAATGCGCCGCCGTGGTCAAGGCGGGCGGCTATGGCTGCGGGCTCGAGCCGGTCGCCCGCAGGCTCGCGCAGGCGGGGTGCCGAACCTTCTTTGTCGCCGATCTGGCGGAGGGTCGTCGCCTCCGGGCGATCGCCCCCGAGGCGGTCATCTACGTGCTCAACGGACTGATCCCGGGCTCGGCCCAGGAGTTCGCCGCGAGCGCGCTCAGGCCGGTCATCAACAGCACGACCGAGCTCGCCGAGTGGGACGCCTTCACCTCCATCAGAGGCTGGCGCGGCGGCGCAGCCTTGCACGTGGACACCGGCATGAATCGGCTCGGCATCGGCATGGACGAGGCGATTGCGCTCGCGCCGCGCATCCAGTCGCAAAATCACGGCTTCTCGCTCTTGATGAGCCATCTCGCCTGCGCCGAGACCCCCGATCACCCGATGAATGATCGGCAGATCCGCGCGTTTCGTGAGATCCGCATCATGTATCGCAGCGTGCCGTCCTCGCTCGCGAACTCCTCGGGGATCTTCCTCGGCGGCACCGTGTACTGCGACCTCGTACGACCCGGCGTCGCGCTCTACGGGGCCAATCCCACGCCCGGCAAGCCCAATCCGATGCGTCCCGTGGTCGAGCTGAAGGGCCGTATCATCCAGGTGCGAATGGTCGGCAAGGGCGACAGCGTCGGCTATGGCGCGAGCTTCACCGCGTCGCGGCCGACGCGGCTGGCGATTGTCGCGGTCGGCTACGGGGACGGCTTCCTGCGCTCGGCGGCAGCCGGCAGAGGCAAGCCTCCGGCCGAAATCGTCGTGGCCGGCAGACGCTGCCCGATCGCCGGGCGCGTGTCGATGGACCTGCTCGCGGTCGACGTGACCGATCTGGCCGAAGGCAAGGCACGGCGCGGCGATCTTGCCACCCTCATCGGCGAGGGGATCAGCGTCGACGAGCTTGCAGCAGGCATGGGCACAATCGGTTACGAGGTCCTCACCGATCTCGGCCATCGCTACCATCGTGCTTACAAAGGCGCATGATCGCCGCGGATTGCGCCTCTGCCTCGCCGTCGCACGCCGCGTGAAGGGCTCGGGCTGAACTGCGAGCTGCGCACTCCAGCATGGCGCGTCAGGAAGCAAGCTTCGTCTGCCAGAGCTGCGGCTCGGCCTATGGGCGCTGGCAGGGCAGGTGCGACGCCTGCGGCGAGTGGAACAGCATCATCGAGGAGGCGGCGGGGGCGGCGATCCCGCGGCTGCCGGGCCGCTCGCCGCGCAAGGGACGGCCGTTCGCGCTCGAGCCGCTCGCCGGGACGGGGCGCGACGCACCCCGCCTGGGATGCGGGGTCGCCGAGTTTGACCGCGTCACCGGCGGCGGCTTCGTCCGCGGCTCGGTGCTGCTGCTCGGCGGCGATCCCGGCATCGGCAAGTCGACCCTGCTGATCCAGGTCGCCGCCGCGCTGGCCCGCAGCGGAGCCCGCGCGATCTACATTTCCGGCGAGGAGGCGGCGGCCCAGATACGCCTGCGCGCGCAGCGGCTCGGCTTGGCCGAGGCCCCGGTCGAGCTCGCTGCCGAGACGGCGGTGGAGGACATCGTGGCGACGCTGAGCCGGGGCGAGACGCCGCGCATCGTGATCATCGATTCGATCCAGACGATGTGGACGGATAGCGTCGAATCCGCCCCGGGGACGGTCACTCAGGTTCGCGCCAGCGCGCAATCGTTGATCCGTTTTGCCAAGCGCTCGGGCGCAGCGGTGATTCTGGTCGGCCATGTCACCAAGGACGGCCAGATCGCCGGCCCGCGCGTGGTCGAGCACATGGTCGACGCGGTGCTTTCATTCGAGGGCGAGGGCTCACAGCAGTTCCGGATCCTGCGAGCGGTCAAGAACCGGTTCGGTCCGAGCGACGAGATCGGCGTCTTCGAGATGACCGGCACCGGCCTGCGCGAGGTCGCCAACCCGTCCGAGCTGTTCCTGTCCGAACGCGATCTCGGGTCGTCCGGCACCGCCGTTTTCGCCGGCATCGAAGGAAGCCGGCCCGTGCTGGTCGAGATCCAGGCCCTGGCGGCCCCCACCGCGCTCGGGACGCCGCGCCGCGCCGTGGTCGGCTGGGACCCGAATCGCCTGTCCATGGTGCTCGCCGTGCTCGAAGCCCATTGCGGCCTTCGACTGTCCGCCCACGACGTCTATCTGAATGTCGCCGGCGGGTTGCGGATCCAGGAGCCGGCGGCCGATCTGGCAGCGGCGGCGGCACTGGTTTCGTCGCTCGCCGATTCGCCCCTGCCGGCGGACGCCGTCTATTTCGGCGAGGTCTCGCTTTCCGGGGCCGTGCGGCCGGTCGCCCAGGCGGCGGCCCGGCTCAAGGAGGCGCAGAAGCTCGGCTTTGCGCGCGCGATCGTTCCCGAAACTGCCCGCTCGGAAGGGGGCAGTGGCGAGCTTCCTGTGCTGGAAAGCGTGGGGACCCTGGCGAGCCTGGTGACCAGAATCGGGGCGGGAGGCAGCATTGAGGGAGGACGGCGGGAGCCGGACGAGGCGCGCCCGCGCGCCGCAGGTCACCGGGGCAGATGATCGATGGGTTCCGCCCGGAATCGAGCGGGCACCGGGCCTGCCGCCCCCACACTCATGCCCGTGACCGGGTGACGCGGCCGCCTTCTGCCGCTATACAGCCCTCTCAAGGCACGCCACCGAAATCGGGAGAGTCGGGCGATTCCACGAGACTGGACTTGCCCGTCAGGCCGGATCCGCAGAGCCTGACGATGAATGCCGCTGGTCGATTCGGCCGGCGGCCTTGCCAAGGTTGAGGGAACGCAAGTCACATGCCGGTCACGCTCCTCGACATCATCCTCATCGGCGTCATGTTGATCTCGGCGCTGCTCGCCATGATCCGCGGCTTCATGCGGGAGATCCTGTCGATCGCCTCCTGGATCATCGCCGCGCTGGTGACGCTCTATTCCTATACGAAGCTCCTGCCGTTCGCGAAATCGTACTTCAACAACGACATCGTGGCGACCGCGGCGGTGGTCGGTGGCACCTTCCTTGTCACCTTGCTGGTCGTCTCGGTGATCACGGTGCGCTTCTCCGACATGGTTCTCGACAGCCGGGTTGGCGCACTCGATCGCAGCCTCGGTTTTCTGTTCGGGCTCGGCCGCGGCCTGATCATCGTGGTGGTAGCCTTCCTGTTCTTCGCCTGGCTGGTTCCGGACCGCAGCCAGCCCGAATGGGTCCGCGGTGCCAAGTCGCGCATCGTGCTGCAAGGAACCGGCGACTGGCTCATGTCCATGTTGCCGGACGACCCCGAAAGCACCATCTTGAAAAGGTTGAAGCGGCCCAAGCCCGAGGAGGAGGAGCCCTCCCCCGCCGGCCAGCGCTCCCGCCTCGAGCTTCCTTCCCTCCCGAGGGAAGGCCATTCGAGGGTGTCGTGAGCGGCGAGACCTGAGGAGAAGCGCCGGATGAGCGAGACCCGCAGCGAGGCCGGCACCGATTCCGACCGGCTGCGTGAAGCGTGCGGTGTTTTCGGCATTTTCGGGCATCCCGATGCGGCCGCCATTACCGCGCTCGGCCTGCACGCCCTGCAGCACCGCGGGCAGGAGGCGGCGGGCATCGTCTCCTTCGACGGCAAGCGGTTCCATTCCGAGCGGCGAATGGGCCTGGTCGGCGACAACTTCTCGCGGCGCGACGTGATCGAGCGTTTGCCCGGCAGCTCGGCGACCGGGCACGTGCGTTACTCGACCACGGGCGAGACCATCCTGCGCAACGTGCAGCCGCTGTTCGCCGAGCTCGACGGCGGCGGCTTTGCGATCGGCCACAACGGAAACCTGACCAACGGGCTCGCGCTGCGCCGGCAGCTGGTGCGCGAGGGCGCCATCATGCAGTCGACCACCGACACCGAGGTCGTCCTGCACCTGGTGGCCAGAGCCAAACGCAACCGGTTCATCGATCGGTTCATCGAGGGGCTGCGGCAGCTCGAAGGCGCCTATGCCTTCGTCGGCCTCACCAACAAGAAGCTGATCGGCGTGCGCGATCCGCTCGGGATCCGGCCGCTGGTGATCGGCAAGCTCGACGGCCGTCCGATACTCGCCTCGGAAACCTGCGCGCTCGACATCATCGGCGCCAAATATCTGCGCGACGTGGAGAACGGGGAGGTCGTGGTCTTCGACGAGGAAGGCATGCACTCGCACAAGCCGTTCCCGCCGATGAGTCCGCGCCCCTGCATTTTCGAGTACATCTATTTCGCCCGTCCGGACTCGATGGTGGGCGGCCGCAGCGTCTACGACCTGCGCAAGACCATGGGGCGAGAGCTCGCCCGCGAGGCGCCGGCCAGCGCCGACGTGGTCGTGCCGGTGCCGGATTCCGGCGTGCCGGCGGCCATCGGCTACGCGCAGGAAGCGGCGATCCCCTACGAGCTCGGGATCATCCGCAACCACTATGTGGGCCGCACCTTCATCGAGCCCGCTCAGCACATTCGCCAGCTCGGGGTTCGCCTCAAGCACAGCGCCAATCGCTCGGTGGTCGCCGGCAAGCGCATCGTGCTGATCGACGACTCGATCGTTCGCGGCACCACCTCGGTCAAGATCGTGCAGATGATGCGCGATGCCGGCGCCGACGAGGTGCATTTCCGCATCGCCTCCCCGCCAATCACCCATTCCGATTACTATGGCATCGACACGCCGGAGCGCGACAAGCTGCTTGCCGCCACTCACGATCTCGAAGGCATGCGCCAATTCATCGGGGCCGATTCGCTGGCGTTCCTGTCGGTCGCGGGAATCTACCGGGCCATGGGCTGCGCCCAGCGCGATCCGCTGCGGCCGCAGTTCACCGATCACTGCTTCACCGGCGACTATCCGACTGCGCTCACCGACCAGTCGGGTCGCGACGCCGCGCCGAGGCAGCTCTCGCTCCTGGCCGAGGCGAGCTGAGCGCGCGCGGTGAGCGGACCTGCGGCCGGCAAGACGATCGATGCCAGGACGTTCTGGCGCGCGATCGGGCAGCGCGCGACCGGCAGCACGGTGGTGACGGCGTGCTCGACCGAGGGGCCGGCCGGCTTTCTCGGCCTGTCAGCCACCCACTTGTCGGCCGAGCCGCCGTTGATGATGGTGTCGATCGACAAGCGAACCTCGGCGCTGTCGACGATCCTCTCCGCCCGTCACTTTGCGATCAATTATCTGTCCCGCGATGCCGCGCCGCTCGCGGACATGTTCGGCGGCAAGGGCCCGCAGAAAGGCGCCGCTCGCTTCCGCAGCGAAGCATGGGGCAAGCTGACAACCGGCGCCCCGGTGCTGCTCGACGCGGTGGGGGCCATCGACTGCACGCTGGAAGAGACGATCGAGCGCGCCGGCGTCTGCATTGCGATCGGCCGGGTGGTCGACGTGCTCGAGGGGCCCGGCAATGCACCGCTGATCCACTTCCGCGGCGGTTATCTGCCGTAGGGCTGGCAAGATCGGCTCGCGATGGCGCCCAGATCGAAGCACCGTGACCCGATCCTGCCCACGGTTACCGCGGTGGTGGGCAAGCAGCGACCGGCAATTGAATGGTTGACGAATCCCGTGGGGCGCCGCTTGCCCAGCCCTGCCGAGATCCTCGCCGCTGTCACATCGACTCGCGGGCGCCTTTCTCGGCGGCGATGATGTGGCGCGGCACCGCAAGCCGCTCCGCCAGCTCCACCAGGAGGAACAGCCCGACGCCGAGCACGGTGAGGGCGACGATGCCTGCGAACAGCAGCTGTGTGTCCATGCTGCCGTTCGCCACCATCAGCAGATAGCCGAGACCGGCGTCGCCGCCGACGAACTCGCCGACCACCGCGCCGACGACCGCGAGCGTGATCGATATCTTCAAGCCGCCGAAAATGGAGGGAAGCGCTCCCGGCAGCCGAATCTTGAAGAAGGTGTCGATCGCACCGAAGCCCATCGAGCGGGCAAGCTGGATCTTGTCCGGCTCGATCGAGGCGAGCCCCACCGCGGTATTGATGACGATCGGGAAGAAGGCGATCAGAAAGGCAATCAGCACCTTGGGCAGGAGCCCGAAGCCGAACCAGACCAGCAGCAAAGGCGCGATCGCAACTTTCGGCATCGCCTGCGAGGACACCAGCAGCGGCAGGACCGAACGGGAGAACGGCGGCCACAGAAAAATGGCCAGCGCGAGCGGAATCCCCACCACAATGCTGAGCAGAAAGCCGAAGACGATCTCGATGGTCGTCACCCAGCCGTTGGCCAGCAGCAGCGATGCGTTGGTCTGCATGGAAACGAGGATCGCGCTCGGCGGCGGCAGCAGGAAGGACGGAATGCCGAGAAGGCGGGTGGCGATCTCCCACAACGCCAGCGCCACGAGGACGACCGTGATCGGCGAGAGGATCGCCGAGAGCCGGGCGCGCTGCTCGCGCCGAGCGAGGTTGCGCTGGACGGTCGCTGCCACCTCCTCCAGGGCATGCGGATGGGACGGCGTATTCTCGTCCGTCGTCATCGCCGGTCTCAATGCTCCCGCAACACGCCGCGGGCGAGAAACAGATCGAGGATCTCGCGGCTGTAGCCGGCGAACTCCGGCGTGTCGCGCATGCTCAGCTTGCGCGGGCGCGGCAGCTCGACCTGGACGACGCGATCGATCCTGCCGGGCCGCGGCGTCATGACGATGATCCGATCGGACAGGAACACCGCCTCGGGCACGCTGTGGGTGATGAACAGGACCGTCATCCGCCGCTGGTTCCATATCTGCAGGAGGTCGAGGACCAGCTGGTCGCGGGTGAGCGCATCCAGCGCGCCGAACGGCTCGTCCATCAGCAGCTGGGGCGGGTTGTGGATCAGGGCGCGACAAAGCGAGACCCGCTGGCGCATGCCGCCGGAAAGCTCGTGCGGGTACTTGTCGGCGAAGCCGGCGAGCCCCACCGAGTCGAGAAGCTCGCGCGCCCGCCGTTCGGCAGCGGAGCGCTCGAGCTTCTTCGCCTCGGCCTGCAGCATCACGTTGGCGAGCGCGGTGCGCCACTCCAGCAGCACGGGGCTCTGGAACACGATGCCGATATCGGTTCGCGGACGCCTGACCGGCTCGCCGTCGACCGCGATCATGCCGCTGGACGGCGGCAGCAGACCCGCTGCGATCATCAGTAGCGTGCTCTTGCCGCAGCCGCTCGGTCCGAGGACGGACAGGAACTCGCCCCGGCGCTGCGTCACCGACACCTGGTCGAGCGCACGGATGGCGCCGTTGCGGGTGGCGTAAACCTTGCTGACGCGCTCGACGCGCAGATATTCGGGCTCGGTGCTGCAACCGCTCGTTCGCGGCATCGCATCGGTGGCGTTCACGTCTTCTTGGCGTCCGGCGCCGGCGGGATGAGGTCGGCGCTGGAGGGGACGAAATCGTTGGTGTAGAGCTGCGCCGCTTCCAGCGGGCTGGTCACCCCGCCGTACTGCTTGAGAACCTCGACTGTCTCCGCCCAATCCTTGTCCGACATCCAGC
>DASXAP010000229.1:0-1705 GCA_036406655.1 Xanthobacteraceae bacterium
CGATCGCCTGTTCGAGCTCTGCGATCTCGGCGGCCTTGCCCTCCTCGCCTTCGCCGAGCTGGCGCTGGATCGCCGCCATCTGCTCGCGCAGCAGCACCTCGCGCTGCCGCTCGTCGAGCGCCGCCTTGGTCTGTTTGCCGATCTCGGCCGAGAGCCGCAGCACCTCGATGCGCTGCGACAAGAGCCGCGAGACCTTGTCCATGCGGGCGGCGATATCGAGGGTTTCGAGAATCTCCTGCTTCTCTTCCGGCTTCACGTCCATGTACGACGCCGCCAGATCGGCCAGAGCCCCCGGCGCATCGGCTCCCTGCACGGCTGCGATCAGCTCGCGCGGCGCCTGCGGCAACAGTTCGAGCGCCTCGGTGGCTTGGCCGCGCAGGTGCAGAAAGCGCGCCTCGATTTCGGGATTCTGGGTGGTCGGTTCCGGAAGGCGCAGCACGCGCGCGACCAGGAACGGCCAGCCGCTCAGGAATTCCAGCACCTGGAAGCGCTGCTCGCCGTGGCACAGGAGATGCTGCGTTCCGTCCGGCGCGGTGATGTAGCGGACCACGTTGGCGATGGTCCCCATGCGGTGCATGTCGAGCGGCGAGGGATCGGCCTGCTCGGCGTCCCGCTGCATCAGCACCCCGATCTGGCGCTGTTCCCGGATCGCCTGCTGCGCGGCGGCAACCGACTGGGGCCGGCCGATCGTCACCGGCAGCACCATGTTCGGGAACAGGACGAGGTTGCGCACCGGAAGGATGATCATTGCATCCGCCGGCAGCGGCGGCACGCTGCGCTCGCGACGCGCGCCCTCCTGCTCGCTACCGGGAGCGGGCGCCTCCTGTTCGCGCAAATGCATGTTCTCGACGTCAGTCACGCAATACTCCCGCCTTCTCCAGCTTGATCAGCACGCATCCCTGGACGGCCGCCCGTCGGATCGCTGCGTAGCGACCGGACGGCAGCCGGATGCGGCGCTCGAAGCGGCCCTGCGGCAGTTCGAGGCGATGGATCACCGCGGTTCGCAACTCCGGCGGCAGGACGCGCAGCCCGGCGACGAGGAGGTCGGCGCCGTCGATCATGGCCTCGACGCGATCGAGGTCGACGCCAGGCAGCGCCACGAGGACGAGCACTTCCTTTTCGGTTTCGAGCACATCGACCGGCGGCTCCCACGTCGGCCGGCGAGACACGCTTGCGGCGGGTCGAAAGAACTCGCGGTGCAGCCGCTCCGCCCGCGCGAGCATGTCGCACGCTTCCGACCACATCCAGCTGTTGGGAAAGTCAGCCATGATTCACCGTGTGCCGGCTCATTTGATAGCTGCGCCCGAAGAATTCAATGCGCATGCAGGCGGGCTTGCGGCGCGGCGCAGGACTCGGCACGGAGCCATGGACGGACGGCAAATATCAACATCTCACCGGAGGAGGTCACGGCGATTTCGCCCCGCTCGACCGTCGAGCAGCAGTCACGCTGGTCCTCGGGCAAAGATGCTGCACGTGAAACGTCGGCAGCAGCATCGCGATGCGGGAGACATGTGCTCGGCTACGGATCCCTAGCCGCGGCGCTGGGCCTGCTGCTGGAGTGCATGCCGAAAAATCGCTTCGAGATTGTTCGCGAACCGGCATCTGAGCCGCGTCGTTCAAACCCAGCCATCTCTCCGACCTGAGAGATAGGTGACAGGTCGTACCGGACACATGGGTAACACTTTTCGCCCTTTGGCGGGAGGTG
>DASXAP010000230.1:0-1830 GCA_036406655.1 Xanthobacteraceae bacterium
TGTGGGACAATCCGGAGACGCTGAAGGCCTCCACCGCGCGCTCGCCGCTGTTGCGCATCGGCGAGCCCGACGAGATCGCGGGGGCCGCGGTGTTCCTGGCGTCAAAGGCGGGAAGCTTCACGACGGGGCAGACGCTGGTGATCGATGGCGGCGCGACGATCAGTTGATGCACAACGTCATTCCGGGGCGCTCGTGAAACGAGCGAACCCGGAATCTCGCGCGATAACCTCCAGATTCCGGGTTCGCTCGCGAATGCGAGCGCCCCGGAATGACGGCTTGGGCGTCACTCGATCGCCGCGTAAACAAGAGTGCGCGCGAGCGTGCGGAAATATTCGCGCTGGCCGGGGCCCTGAGACATGAACACCGCGAACAGGTCCTCCGCCGGATCGATCCAGAAGAAGGTGCCGGCCCTGCCGCTCCAGAAAAACTGGCCGACCGAGCCCGCGAACGGCGCCATGCCGGCCTGCGTGCGCACGGCGAAACCGAGGCCGAAGCCGTGGCCGGCGGGCATCAGCGTGCCCTGGATCTTGACGTCGGGGCCGAGATGATCGGAGGCCATCAGATCCAGCGTCTTGCGGCCGATGATCCTGCTGCCGTCGAGCGTGCCGCCATTGGCGAGCATCTGGCAGAAGCGCGCGTAGTCCATAGTGGTCGAGACGAGCCCGCCGCCGCCGGATTCCATCACGGGCTTCTCCAGCATGTCGAAGAGCTGCACCTTCTCGCCGTTCCAGGGATCGTTCGGGAAAGGCTCGGCGAGCCGGCCGGCATTGTCTTCGGCGGTGTGAAACGCGGTCTCGGCCATCCGCAATGGCGCGAGGATGCGTTCGGTGAGGAAGGCGCCCAGCGACTTGCCGCTGACGACCTCGATGATGCGCCCGAGGATATCGGTGGAGCGGCTGTAGTTCCACTCGCTGCCGGGCTGGCAGATCAGCGGCAGGCCCGCGACCATCGCGGCATGCTCTTGATTGGTGAGCTCGCGGCTGCGCAGCCGCGATTGCTGATAGAGCTGCTGCACCAGGCCGTTGCCGGTGTGATCGTAGGTGATGCCCGAAGTGTGCCGGAGCAGGTCCTGGATCGTCATCGGCCGCGCAACGGGGACAAGCCCGAGCCTGCCGTGACGCTCGACGCCGACCTTCTGCTCGGAAAATTCCGGGATGAATTTCGCGACGGGGTCGGCGAGCAGGAACTGGCCTTCCTCCAAAAGCGTCATGATTCCGACCGAGACGATCGGCTTGGTCATCGAGAAGATGCGGAAGATCGTGTCCTTTGCCATCGGCGCGCTCTGCGCCGGGCTTTGCCGGCCGATCGCATCGAACCAGCCGATTTGCCCCTTGCGGGAGACCAGCACGGTGACACCCGGGATGGTTCCCTTGTCGACCTCGCGCTTGAACGCGTCCGACATCCGCTGCAGCCGGGCCGGCGACAGGCCAAGCGATTCCGGGCTGGCTTCGGGCAGGGGCGGCGTCTGCGGGACGGTGGCGTGTTTGGGCGCGGTCTGGGCGTTCACGGTCTCTCCCATTGTTCTTGTGATTGCATGTTGGGTGAAGTCTGGCCCATAAGACGCGGCTTGAACAGTGCGTCTTCCGGTTTGGCCCTTGCATTTGGGGCGCAGCCTATGCTTCAAACGGCGCGGACCGGCAGGCAGCGCTTGAGGTCCCGTAGGAGTGTAGCTCAATTGGTAGAGCACCGGTCTCCAAAACCGGGGGTCGTAGGTTCGAGCCCTACCACTCCTGCCAGCCAAATCAATCACTTAGGCGGAATTTTCTGAGAGGGTGCTACCCGGCAGACTGCCGCAGGTAGCGGACAGGTAGCAGGTGAGCGTATGGCCAT
>DASXAP010000231.1:0-3481 GCA_036406655.1 Xanthobacteraceae bacterium
GCGGGCCCGGCTCGGCCAGGTCGACCATCACCTCGGCGACATTCACATCCACCATGTTGCGCTGCTGGCGTGCACCGGCACGGCCCGGCTCTATCATCGGCGCAATCGAGGCAACCTTGCCGGCGATGTCGCGGCCGCGAAAGGCATCGGAACGAACCACGACCGGCTGCCCGATCCTGATCTCTCCGAACCTGCGCTCGTCGAGCTCGGCCCGCACGCGCAGGGCGGAGATGTCGCCCAGCACCAGGAGCGGCTGTGTCGCCGACGGTGAGGCCACCTCGCCGGCTCTGGCATTGACCTGCAGCACCGTGCCGGCAATCGGCGCGCGGATCGTCAGGCTGTCCAGCGCGGCTTCGGCCCCGCGCAGCTCGATCCGGGCCATCGCCAGCTGCCCCTCGAGCTCGGTAGGCACGGTCGCGGGTGCGTCCGCTTCGAACTTGGCGAGCTCGGCCTGCCGCTGCTTGGACTGCTCCTGCGAGCCGGTCAGCCGGGAGCGCGCCGCGGCCAGGACATCCTCGGAGCCGGTCCCGTTGCGGCGCGCAATCGCCGCTCGATCGACGGCAGCCTGCGCGTCGACCACGGCCTGCTCGGCATCGGCCGCAGCATCCTCGAGCTTGCGTCGATCGCTCCCTTTGGCCTGTGCCGGTCGCGCGCGCTTGCGCAGGTTCACCTCCGCCGTGACCTTCGCCAGCCGGGTTCGGACCTGATCGTCGTCGATCCGGATCAGGGGCTCGCCGGGGAGCACCACATCGTTGACCTTGACCAGGACCGCGCCGATGCGTCCGAGCGCCACCGAGCCGACCCTGACCTCGCCTGAGCGGGGCTCGACACGACCGGGAGCCACGGCTTGCCAGCTCCTGCTTTCCTGAGCGGCGCTGCGCGGCGCCGCCGTCGGCGCTTGCGCCCCGGTGGTCAGCAGCAATGCCGCGAGCCCGGCGACCACACCGGCCAATCCGAGCGCCAGCACGACAACGAGCTTCCGTCCCGATAGAGCCATGGCCGCCAAACACCGCCTCGCCTGCGGGCGAGCCTTGATCTACGTCAAGACCATGGCCGATGGCCAGTGCTCGCCCCTCAACCGGGCGCTACGGTCGGCGCCATCACGTCTTTTGCCAGCTCATGGAGGCGACGCCCCTCTGGCCCGGCGATGCCTTTCTGGGTCCGGTTCGGCTGGTCCTTGACGATGCGCCCATCCTCGATCTGCACGATGCGGTCGGCAAACGGCAGGATTCGGGGGTCGTGGGTCACGACCAGCACCCCGCGCGCCGGATCCCTGGCGATTTGCGCGAGCACCGTCATGATGGCCTGTCCGTTCTCGCTGTCGAGCGCGCCGGTGGGCTCGTCGGCCAGGATCACCGATGGATCGCCGACGATCGCCCGTGCGATCGCGACGCGTTGCTGCTCGCCGCCGCTGAGCTCGCGCGGCAGCGCCGTCACCTTATGGCCGAGCCCGACCGCGGCCAAGGCATCCTTGGCCTTGCCTACGGAGGCTCCCCCGCGCTGCCCGCGCACGTCCAATGCCAGCCGGACGTTCTCGCAGGCGTTGAGCGTCGGAAACAGATGGTAGGATTGAAAGATGAATCCGACATTCTCGCGCCGGAGCCTGGCGAGATCCTCGACACCGAGCCCCTGAGTGGATCGACCGACAATCCTGACCGTCCCCTGGGTCGGCGAGAGCATGCAGCCGAGCACGGTGAGCAGCGTGGTCTTGCCGCTGCCGGAGGGGCCCATCAACAGCGCCAGCTGGCCTCCCCGCAGGGCCAGGGTGACGCCCCTGAGCGCCTGCACCTGGCCCGCGCCGCTGCCGAGAAGCTTCACGACATCGATGGCTTCGACCACCGCATCAGTCATCGGGTGAAGACCGTCACCGGATCGATCCGCATGACCTGGACGATCGCCGAGGTGGCGGACAAGACGCACATGACCACCGTCAGGCCGAAGAGAGCGAGCATGAGCCCGGGAGTCATCACGAGCGGCAATGCAGTCTCGGCCGTCGCTTGCACGATGATGAGCCCCATGGCGGCGGCGATGCAGAAGCCGATCACGGCATTGAGCACGCCTTGAAACACGATCACCATCTGCAGATACATGCCGGATGAGCCGATCGCGCGCAATGTCGCAAACTCGTCCAGATGATCCTTGGTGCTCGAATACAACGTTTGTGCGACGATGACCGTTCCGACGATGATGCCGAGCAGCGCGCCGGCAAACAACGCGGCGCCGGCGCCGGTCCCGAACAGCCAGAAAGAGCGGCTGCGCGCCGCGAACTCCCGGGGGGTGAGGACCTCGGCGTCGGAAAGCGTCGCGCGCAGGCGGCTGCGGACTTGCTCGACGTCGGCGTCGGGCGAGAGGCGGAGAAGGAAATACGAGGCCTTGGTAGCCGGCGTGCCGATATAGCGGCGGGCGCGGTCGAGCGAGGTGAAGACATAGGGCGTCGTGGTGAAAGCGCGGATGCCCTTGGTGACCGCCAGGATCCGCGCGCTCTGGTCGTTGATCTCGGCCTTCTCGCCGATCCCGGCGGTCTCGAGACGCTCGAAATAGGACTGATCCACCGCCACCGCATCCGGCAGAGAGAGCGCGCGCAGATCGCCCTGCATCAGGTCCCAGGGCTGCAATTCCGCCGGTCCCGCGTCCGACCCGACCACGAACACCGGCGTGGTCCCGCCGCTCGGCAGCCGCCATTGCGCGAACCCGATCACCACCGGGACTGCGGCGGTGACCTCCCTTATCGAGAGCGCGCGAAACCGCTGCTGCTCGTCGATCAGGGACGGATCCTCGAAGCATTTCGTCCCCCGCGGCATGACCCAGAGATCGGCGGAGGCATGCGCGATCATCGTCGTGACCATCCGCTCGAAGCTCAGAAAAAGGCCCATCTGCACCGTCACCAGAACGATCGAGAAGACGATCCCGACGATGGTCGCGATGAAGCGAAGCCGATCCTGAAACAGGTTGCGGAACGCAAGTATCAGAATCATCGGCATGGCGTCTTTTCGCGCGCGACAGGCAGTGACAGAGCCCAAAAGCTCGATTGCTGATGCGAGACCGGGGCTTGGAAGTCAATGCGGATCGCGGAAAAAAGTCTCCGCATGCGGCGAAATCACCTGACCCCCGGTCCGGCTTTCGCTACAGTTCAACGCGCGATTGTCGGGCCGCGCGCCGTCGCTGCGCATGGGCGAGGGCGCGCCGCGGATTCGGTCGGAGAGTCGCGCCGCGCCGTTGCGGCACCGCTGCGCGAGAGGTGAGGAGAGCGAATGACCCGCATACCGATCATCGACCGGGCCGAGATGAACCCGGAGCAGGCGCGCGTATACGACGCAGCCAAGCAGTCGAGCGGGATCGTCGGCGGGCCGTACCTCGCCTACATCCGGCTGCCGAAGCTGTTCGAGGCCAGCCAGAACATGCGAGCGTGCCTCGCCGCGGGACCGTTGTCCCGCCGGGAGCAGCAGATCGTGAATCTCGTCGTCGCCCGATATTGGAACGC
>DASXAP010000232.1:0-1528 GCA_036406655.1 Xanthobacteraceae bacterium
GGCGTTGCCCATCACGTTCAATACCGCCGAGCGCATTACCATAGCGCGCGCCCCCCTTCTGGCCAGCGCTCAATCCTTCGCGCGCTCGACGAAGCTGCCGTCGGCGGTGCTGACGACGATGCGGGTGCCGGCCTCGATATAAGGCGGGATCATCACCCGGCGGCCATTGTCGAGCTTGCCGGGCTTGTACGAGGATGACGCGGTCTGGCCGCGCACCACCGGGTCGGCTTCGACCACCTCCATCGTGACGCTCGGCGGCAGCTCGACCGACAGCGGCGTGCCCTCGTGCAGCATGACGTTGCACACCATGCCGTCGCGCAAGAAATCGGCCGGGTCGCCGATCATCTCGCGTGGGATCGCGATCTGCTCGAAGCTGTCGTTGTCCATGAAGTTCGCCTGGCCGTTCTCCATGAACAAGAACTGCATCTCCTTCTCGTCGAGGCGGACGCGTTCCACGGTCTCCTGCGTGCGGAAGCGCTCGTTGAGCTTGGAGCCGCCGCGCAGATCGCGCAACTCGACCTGGGCAAAGGCGCCGCCCTTGCCGGGCTGCACCAAGTCGCGCTTCAGCACGAGCCACAGCTTGTTCTCGTGCTCGAGCACGTTGCCGGGCTTGATGTCGATGGCGTTGATCTTCATGGAACGGGTCTCGGGATAAGGGCTCCGCGGTTGGCGCGAAGGTAGCATAGGTCGGGCTGACGGCAACAAGGAGGGGCGGCCGATGCGGGAATGGTGGCGGCCCGAGCGCTTTGCCTTGCGGCGCGCGCGGCTCGAAACGCGCGGGCGGGTGCTGGGGGCGGTGCGCGCTTTTTTCGCGGCCCGCGGCTTTGTCGAGGTCGAGACGCCGGCGTTGCAGGCGAGCCCCGGGCTCGAGCCGCATCTCGAGGCGTTCGCGACCGATTGGCGCGATCCCGGCGGCGCAACGGCAAGACGCTATCTGCACACCTCGCCCGAATACGCGATGAAGAAGCTGCTGGTCGCCGGAATGCCGCGGATCTGGCAGCTCGCCCACGTCTTTCGCAACGGCGAGCGCGGGGCCGTGCATCACCCGGAATTTTCGATGCTCGAATGGTATCGGGCTGGGGCGGACTACCAGGATTTGATCGAGGATTGCATCGGCCTGCTGCGGTCATGCCAGGAGGCGGCGGGCGCGGCGGCGCTCGCCTGGCGCGGGCGTGCCGCCGATGCGCGCCGGCCGTGGCGGCGGCTGACCACGGCGCAGGCGTTTCAGGAAAGCTGCGGCATCGACCTGCTGGCGACGGCGGCCGATCCGCTCCATCCGGATGCGGCGCTGCTGGCCGCGGCCGCGAGCCGGATCGGGATCGAGCCGCACCCTGGCGACGATTGGGAGGATTTGTTCTTCCGCATCTTCCTCGACCGCATCGAGCCCCATCTCGGGCTCGGCGCGCCGGCGGTCCTCCTCGACTACCCGCTGTCGATGGCGGCCCTGTCGCGGCGCAAGCGCGACGACCCGCGCCTCGCCGAACGCTTCGAGCTCTATGCCTGCGGCCTCGAGCTCGCCAACGCGTTC
>DASXAP010000233.1:0-9788 GCA_036406655.1 Xanthobacteraceae bacterium
GCCGCAATGGCAGCTTGCGTCATTGGGATGATGCTGACTTGGGTTGCCTGAAAAATTCAATGGGCTAGTTCTATTGACCCAATGGCTACAGCGCTTCACGTTGCGCGGACAACAGTGCCCCGCTCCCGCCGGTACGGTAGCCTTGCCTGAAGCGCGTCAAGAACCCTGCCGAAAGTGGCTGCCGCTGTCTTCAGCGTAACGTCGGATTGCCACGAAATTCCTCCAAACTGCGTGAATTATTCCCCCGAGACTCCCCCTCGGACCGAGCCGCATGGTCCGACCGCGGGCTCGATCGAGCCCCTGCGTTCCAAAGGAACAGTTAGGCGGCCATCACCGGGCAAAGTCGCCGACTACATTCATCCCGCCCGGTGATGAGGTACTGTCATGCTGTACGACCACCGACAGCGGCAGCGGGGAAATGACCGCTGGCCGTCTGAATATGAGATTGACCATGATGCCGATCGCGGCGAGCTGAAGCAGCGATTGGACGAGACGATCGAGGACTTGGCAGGCGGCATCCAAAAGCTCAGCGAGAGCTTGGGCGAGCAGATGTCGTATCTCAAAAATCGACACCGCCTGCTGGCTGAAATGCAGCGGCTGCAGACGGATTACAGCGTGCCGCTCAAGCAACTCGAAAAGCGGCTCGCTCTGCTCAACCAGATCAGGGCGCTTTCCGCAGGCACTGAGCTGGCGGAAATGTCCACCGACCAACTCAACCAGCGGATTGCATGTATCGAGACGATCCGTCGCCTTGAGCCGGAAGGACAGCGTGTCTCGATCAAAAGCCTCCGCGAACGCGCTCGGCTCCTCCAAAGGGTCGAGCAGGCCGCCGACGACGCCCAAGCCGCGGACGACTTTTTCGGGCAGGTGTCGAGCGAGGGCGCGTGAGGAATGGCCTTCGGCCCGCCCGCGGCACCGGCCGGGCCGAAGGCGCGCGCTCACAAAGTAGTGTCGCAGCGGGCGGCGCGGGCGGAGATCAGATAATCACCTGCACGCCAGCAGCGACAGCGTTAATGCGGACACTGTGCGGACACGCCCGTTTCGAGGCGTGCCACGCTGTCCACTAAGTGATTGATTTTACTGGTGGGCGCACCAGGACTCGAACCTGGGACCCGCTGATTAAGAGTCAGCTGCTCTACCAACTGAGCTATGCGCCCGGAGTACCAGCCCGCGGGAAAGCGGGTGCTGTAGCAAAGCGACATCGGGCTGTCCAGCGAGGGCCCGTGCATCGCCAGCGCATCGCTCCACATATGCACGGCGCGGTTCTCGCCTCGCACGAGCGATCCTGCCGTTTTCCGGCGGCACGAGCGGTCGCCCGTCAAGACTAAGGCGACGACGACTCCGGAGTCGAGCGCCCCCGGTGCCGCCGTTTTCTTCGCGGACAACCGCCGGTTCCCGCGATGCTGCGCCCATCCGCAAAAGGAAAGCCGCCGGGTGGGGACCCGGCGGCTCCCGTACGTCGGCGATCGTGTCGGGGGGCTGGGAGTGCGACCGCCGGCGCTAGGCTCCGGATATAGGCACTAGAGGCGCTGCTCGCCAGAGTGCTCCATATCGCTATCGGTGCGGCGCGGACCCCAATGGTGGCGCCATTCGCCATCGCGTCCGCGGAACTCGTCATGACCGCGGAACCGGTCCGCGCGCGGCCCCATCACATGACTGAGCAACGCAAAGCGCCGCTTCTGGTTCTCGTCGAGGCTCTTGTACAGAGGATCTGTGGCGTCCGCCAGTTTCTTCAAGGCCGTGCCGGTGTCGGAAAGGGCTGTGGCGCGCTGACGCAGGCGATCGACCGGATCGGTCGCCGGCGCGGCGTTGCGCCGCTCGGCAATGCGGTCCCTGCGCAGCTTGCCGTAGTCGCGTGCCGCCTGCTCGAAGGCGGGCCAGTTCTTCTCCTGCTCGGGGGTCAGCGCAAGGCCGGCTTTGATCGCCGCCAGCCGCGCTTCACCGAACGCCCGCAGGTCCTCCATGCTCGGCTGCCAGCGCCGGGACCCGTCGGGCCCGCCGCGGTACTGTGCATGGACCAGCGACGTGCCGGCGACTGCCAGCATTGCCGTTCCCACAATCAACGATTTCCACATGGCATTCCCTCCAAGACCGCCAAATGTGGAGCGCAGTACAAGTCGAAACCGCCTGCGCATCAAGTTAAAGTTTGGTTAGCTCACCGTTATGACGCGGAGATTACAGGTTCTTCATGTTCCTGTACATCGGTTCAACTGTGGGCGGCCGCAAGCTCGACTTATGCTTAACGCTGGCCCTGACCGCGAACCGGGGAGGCCCAAGGCGGTGGCCGGGATGCAGGAGGGCCGAAGCGGCGCGCGACCCCATCCCGCCCCGCCAGCGATGGGTATCGCCCGCCACGCGGGCTCCGGGCGGCTGCGTGCACTCGCCAGCGATGGGTATCGCCCGCCTGTGAGCAGGTTGGCCGCCGCCTCGGTAGGATGGGTGGAGCGCGCGCTGCGCGCGATACCCATCACCTTCTGCCGGCGATGTGATGGGTATCGCCCCCTACGGGGGCTCCACCCATCCTACGCCAGCCGGCCAGACGGAACGCCCACCCGGCCCAGACGACCCGCTCTCCTCCCGCTCACCCCACGTCGGTCGAATGGATCCGGCGGCCCGCGACCAGCGCCGCGGCGCGCTCCTTCTGCCGCCGCACCATGAGCTTGTTGAGGGCGCCGAGATAGGCCTTGGCGGAAGCGACGAGGGTATCGGGATCGGCCCCCTTGGCGGTGACCGAGCGGCCCTGCTCGGCAAGCCGCACCGACACCTCCGCCTGCGCGTCGGTGCCCTGGGTGACGGCGTGCACCTGGTAGAGCTCGAGCACCGCCTCGTGCGGGATCAGCGCCTTGATGCAGTTGAAGGTGGCGTCCACCGGGCCGTTGCCCTCGCATTCCTCGATGGCGAAGCTGCCGTCGATGTCGAGCTTCATGGTGGCCCGCTGCGGCCCCCGGGTGCCGGCGATCACCGACAGCGACACGAGCTTCACCCGGTCCTGGGCGTGGGCGATCTCCTCGTCGACCAGCGCCTCGATGTCCTCGTCGTAGACGTGCTTCTTCTTGTCGGCGAGTGCCTTGAAGCGGACGAAGGCGTCCTCGAGCTGATTGCCGGCGAGCCGGTAGCCCAGCTCCTCGAGCTTGTGCACGAAGGCGTGCCGGCCGGAATGCTTGCCCATCACCAGCGAGGTCTGCTTCACCCCCACGCTTTCCGGGGTCATGATCTCGTAGGTCTGGGTGTGCTTGAGCATGCCGTCCTGATGGATCCCGGACTCGTGCGCAAAGGCGTTGCGGCCGACGATCGCCTTGTTGTACTGGACCGGGAACGAGGTCGCGGCGGCCACCAGCTTGGAGGCGCGGGTGAGCATGGTGGTGTCGACGCCGGTCCAGTACGGCAGCACGTCGTTGCGCACCTTGATCGCCATCACCACCTCCTCCAGCGCGGCGTTGCCGGCACGCTCGCCGATGCCGTTGACGGTGCATTCGATCTGACGGATGCCGGCGCGCACGCCGGCGAGCGAGTTAGCCACCGCCATGCCGAGATCGTTGTGGCAATGGGCGGAGAAGCGCGCCTTGTCGGAATTGGGGACCCGCTCACGCAGCATCCTGATCAAGGCGAAATATTCGTCCGGCACGGTGTAGCCCACGGTATCGGGGATGTTAATCGTCGTCGCCCCGGCGTTGATCGCAGCCTCGACACAGCGGCAGAGGAAGTCGTGCTCGGTGCGGGTGCCGTCCTCGCTCGACCACTCGACGTCGTCGGTGTAGCCGCGCGCGCGGGCGACCTGCGCGATCACCATCTCGTAGACCTCGTGCGGCTCCTTCTGCAGCTTGTACTTCATGTGCACCGGGGAGGTGGACAGGAAGGTATGGATGCGCTGCCGCCCGGCGGGCCGGATCGCCTCGGCGCAGCGGTCGATGTCCTTGAAGGAGGCACGCGCCAGGCCGCAGATCACGGCGCGCTTGGCGCGCCGGGCGATCTCCTGCACCGCGGCGAAATCGCCTTCCGAGGCGATCGGAAACCCCGCCTCGATGACGTCGACTCCCATCTGATCGAGCAGCTCGGCCACTTCGAGCTTCTCCTCGTGGGTCATGGTGGCGCCGGGGCACTGCTCGCCGTCGCGCAAGGTGGTATCGAAAATGATGACGCGGTCCTGCTCGGACTTCGCTGGGATGGTCATGATCGGGTCCTTCTGGTGATGGCGGCGCCCTCGATGTCGGGCGCTCCGGGTTCCTCGGCTCGGTACCCCTGAGTGCCCAGGCGCAAACGCCCAGCCGGCCCTCAGGGGAGGGTAAGCAGCAGAAGCCCGCCAGGGATGAGGGCGCCGCCGGGGCGCGCTTGCGCTCCCGGGGTGATCGCGCGGCCATCACGGCGCATCGGCATCACATTCGCCCTTGTTTCGCCTGCCCGAAGCTCGCGGAGGAATCCAAATGCCGCGTTAAGCCGGGCCGAGGCGGACTGCTTTTAGCGGAAGAGCCCCCGCTTTCGCAAGGGCGGCGTCGCTGCCCTTACGTCCCCTTTCCTTCCGCCTCGAGGGCGGCGCGCACCTTCTGCAACTCCTCCAGTGCCTCGCCCTCGATCCGGGGAAACTGCAGATCGAGGCTCTCCAGGGTCTCGATCATCGCCGCCGCCACCACCAGGCGGGCGAACGGCTTCCTGTCGGCGGGCACCACGAACCACGGCGCCTCCGGCCGGCTGGTCGCGCGGATCATGTCCTCGTAGGCGGCCATGTACTCCTCCCACAGCTTGCGCTCGGCAATGTCGTTGAGGGAAAACTTCCAGCGCTTTTCCGGCTCCTCGAGCCGCGCCAGCAATCGCTGCCGCTGCTCCTCAGGCGAGATGTGGAGAAAGAACTTGAGCGGCACGACACCGCTGCGGGCGAGATGCCGCTCGAAGCCGCGTATGTCCTTGAACCGCTTGCGCCAGATGTCCTTGCCGGCCGGCTTGGGGGGAAGCTTCCGCCGCGCGAGGATCTCCGGATGCACCCGCACCACCAGCACCTCCTCGTAGTGGGAGCGGTTGAAGATCCCGATGCGGCCGCGCTCGGGGAGCCTGATCGCACTGCGCCAGAGGAAATCGTGCGCGAGCTCCTCCTCGCTCGGCGCCCGAAACGAGCGGACATCGCAGCCCAGCGGATTGAGACCCGACATCACGTGGGCGATGACGCCGTCCTTGCCGGCGGTGTCCATCCCCTGCAGCACGATCAGCAGCGCCCATCGTCCGTCGGCATAGAGGCGCTTCTGCAGTTCATAGAGGCGCTTGCTGTCGGCCGTCAGGACCGCCGTGGCCTCGTCCTTGTCGAGGTCGAAACCCCCGGTGTCCGCGGGATCGAAGCGATCGAGCCGGAAATTGTCGGCACCGTCGATGCGGTAGCGCTTGACCAGCTTTGCAGCTTTCATGACCTGCCCTCCGGGCGCTTGCCCCAGACGGGCCCGCTTCCCGGCCACCCCGGAGCATCACGGTATCCGCGTCGCCTCATGCTTCGAGCGTTCCCTCAGTCACGACCACGGCGCTTCCGCCGATCGACACCGAGGTGAGCTTCCCCGACGCAATCTCGATCTCGAGCTCGATCAGGCTCGGCCGGCTCATCTCGTAGCCCTGCTCGATGACGAATGCGTGCATACCGTCGTCGAGGGCCCCGCGCCCTGCGAGCAGCCCGGCAAGTGCCGCCGCCGCCGAGCCGGTCGCGGGATCCTCGGCTATCCCCAGGGCCGGCGCGAACATCCGGGCGTGGAACGCATTGCCCGGCCCAACCGTCTCCCGGCAAAAGATGTAAACGCCCTCAAGCCCGAAGACGTCGGAAAAGCCGCCGGGATCGGAGCGGCAGCGGCCGATCGTGCCGAGCCCGGCAACCGGCACGAAAGTGAAGGGGTTGCCCGCCGACCAGCGCGAGGGGCGAAAGTCGTCGAACCCGATTTCCGCGGCTCTCAGTCCCAGCGCCGCCGCAATCCTTCCGGCTTCCGCCGCCGCGCCGGCCGGCTCCGGCAACCGCGGGATGGTGAAACGGGCAAAACCCTCGGCGGGTCCTTTCGCCTCCGCCCGGCACGGCACGCTGCCGATCTCCTCCTCGAGCACGAATTCACAACCCGGCGCAGCAGCGTCGCGCAGGCCGAGCAGCACCGCGGTTCCGACCGTCGGATGGCCGGCGAAGGGCAATTCGCGGGCCGGCGTGAAGATGCGAAGCCGCGCGCGGTGAGCGGGGTTGGCGGGGGAAAAGACGAAGACCGTCTCCGGATGATTGAACTCGCGGGCGATCGCCTGCATCGCCTCGGCGTCGAGGCCTCCGGCATCGAGCACGACTGCCAGCGGATTGCCGCTGAAGCGTCGCTCGCTGAAGACGTCGAGCGTGGCAAAGCTGCGCCGCATGCAAACCTCCTACATTCGCTCGGCACTGAACGTGCGGCTCGGCCTGACGAATTCCTCCTGCGCCTCGACCAGCAGCATCTCGCTCGCACCCACCTCGGCGGTGCGGCTGAGCACGCCGAATACGGAGGAGGCGGCGAGCTCGATCGCCTCGACGACCGACCCGGTGTTGAGATGATGCGCCAGGAACAGGGCGGCGACGAGATCCCCTGCCCCATGCGCCGCGACCGGCAGGCGCGGGATGCGCACCCGGCAGCGATCGACCCCGTCGGAGCCGACGAGGTCGAGGGAGTCGGCGGGCGTGTCGGTGGTCTGCGAGGAGGTGACGAAGACCACGCGTGGCCCGCTCGCGTGCAGGGCATCGATTGCCGCGAGCAGATCGGCACGGCTCCGGGTTTGCCGTCCCGCCAGGTAGTCGAGCTCGAACTGATTGGGCGTGACGATGTCGGCAATGGGGACCATCCGGTCCTTGAAGAATTCCGGGACCCCGCGGCCGACGAAAACACCCCGCTCGGCATCGCCGATCACCGGGTCGCAGCAGTAACGCGCCGCCGGATTGGCGCTCTTGACGCGCGCCACCGCATCGATGACGGCTTCTCCGGTCTGCGGCGCGCCGAGATAGCCGGAGAGAACGCCATCGCATTCGCCGAGCACCCCGCGCTCCTCGATGCCCTCGATCACCAGCCGGATGCTGGCGCTGCTGAGCACCCGGCCGCTCCAGCGCCCATAGCCGCTGTGGTTGGAGAACTGCACCGTGTTCACCGGCCAGACCTCGATGCCGATCCGCTGCAGCGGAAACACCGCGGCGGCATTGCCGACATGGCCATAGGCGACGTGCGATTGAATCGACAGGATGTTCATCTCAAGACAAGCTCTGGACCTGTCACGGCCGGGCTGGTCCCAACACTTGTCCCGGCCGTCCCGATTCGCGTGTCCCGGTGCCTCCCGATCGTAGCGGGTTCGGCCGGACAAGCCCGCCAACGACCGGACGATGGCAGTCGAAGAGATCGGAACATGCCTGTCGCATCTGCAACGGGCCGGCCCGCCGCCGGTGGAGATGTCACATTCCGGCAGCCTTCCTCACGAACCGGTCATCGAAGGTCCTGGCCAGGTCCACTTTCGCTGCCCTGAGCTCGGGGTCGAAGGCGAGCAGCATCTCGGCAGCCGAGCGCATGCCCTCGGGGGGAATGATCCCGGTGCGCGAATAGACTGCCCTGTTCGCCTCGAGCGCGGCGACGTAGAGCGCGCGGTCGCCGAGGAAGTAATCCTCCGGCACCGTCGCCGCGATCTGATCCGGCGTCGCGGCTTCCAGCCACTTGAGCGTCCTGTAGAAGGCGTTGACCAGCGCCTGCACCGTATTGGGGTTGCGCTCGATGAACTCCTGCCGGAGATAGAGGACGGCGGCAGGGTTGGAGCCGCCGAAGATCGCGCGGGTGCCCTCCTCGGTCCGGCTGTCGGCGATGATCCTGATGTCGCCGTCCTGCTCGAGCCGGGTCATCACCGGGTCGAGATTGACCAGGGCATCGATGTCCCCCTTCTTGATCGCCGCGACCGCCGACGGGCCGATGCCGACGCCGATATAGGCCGCATCGGCCGGCTTGAGGCCGGCCTTCGCCATCAGGTACATGACAAAGAAATTGGTCGACGAGCCGGGGGCGGTGACCCCGATCTTCATTCCCTTGAGATCGGCGAAGGACTTGTAGCCCGCCGCCCGCTCCTTGCGCAGACCGACGGCGATGCCGGGAAAACGACCGAGCTCGATGACCGCACGGATATCCTGGCCTTTCGCCTGCATGCGAATCGTGTGCTCGTAGGCGCCGGTGACGACGTCGACCGATCCCCCGACCAGCGCCTGCAGCGACTGGGCGCCGCCGCGGAAGTCGTTGATCGTCACGTGCAGACCCTGGGCATTGAAATATCCCAGTCGCTCGCAGATGGTCAGCGGCAGATAGTAGAGCGCGGTCTTGCCGCCGACCCCGAGCGTGATCGAGCTTTTCTCGAGCGCCTGGCCATGCGCGCTTCCCGCCATGAGCAAGGCCAGGGCGAGCGCGCCGGCGGCATGCTTCAGCGAAACCATGGCGTCCTCCTTCCGCGGCGAGCCGCCGGAGCGGGATCGATCTTAGACCACTCTCGGGTCATCGCCGGGCTCGTCGCCGGAATCCCGCCCTTGCATATACGGTACAGAAAAACGCGGAGGCCCGCGACAAGCGCGACGTGGGTGGCATGACGATCCTGCCTGGTCTTCGTGCGGCGGTAGCTTCGATCGGGTTTCGCCCCGTCGAGGTCGAGGTTACGGCGCGAGCCCGCCGTCAGGTTTCCGCGACCGGCCGCCAGACCAGAAGCCGGCGCTCGAGGAGCGTGACAAGAAGATCGATCAGGATCACGAAAGCGGCGAGCACGATCATGCCGGCGAAGACTCCCGCCACGTCGAACACGCCCTCCGCCTGCTGGATGAGGTAACCCAGACCAGCCGCCGAGCCGAGATACTCACCGACCACGGCGCCGACCACGGCAAAGCCGACCGCGGTATGCAGCGAGGAGAACATCCAGGACAGCGCCGAAGGCCAGTACACGTGCCGCATCAGCGCGCGCTCGTTCATGCCCAGCATCCGCGCATTGGCGAGCACCGTCGGGCTCACCTCCTTCACGCCCTGATAGACGTTGAAGAACACGATGAAGAAGACCAGGGTGACCCCGAGCGCGACCTTCGACCAGATGCCGAGCCCGAGCCAGAGCGCGAATATCGGCGCCAGCACCACCCGCGGCAGCGCGTTGATCATCTTCACGTACGGATCGAACACCGCCGCCAGGGTGGGCCTGCGCGCGAACCAGAACCCGACGAGCACGCCGGCCAGCGACCCGATCACGAAGGCGAGCACGGACTCCACGAGCGTGATCCAGAGGTGAGTCCAGATGGTGCCCTCGGCGAACCATTTGACGATCCGAGCGGCAACGTCGAGCGGCGTCGAGAAGAAGAACGGCGGCAGGAGCTTCACCCCACCGATCGGGACGGTGGTGAGGACGTGCCACAGCAGCAGCGCGACCGCCGCGACGAGAACCTGCAATGCGAGAAGACGCATGCTGAGTCGGACGACAGAGGACAGAGGACAGATGTCCGAGGTCAGATGACAGATGACAGATCGCCGATCGGCTGTCCACGAGTGGGACGACGATAGGACGGCTCCCCGAGCCGCCGGTCGAGACGGCGGAACTGATGGGAGTGTTCAATCAAATGGATTTAGACCGTGTCCCGGTCAGATTGATGCACATCGGTGCAACGCGACCGATCTGCTCCCTCCCCCGCTTGCGGGGTGTACGTGCTGGAGACATCGAAGACAGGTGTTCGGAGACATCGAGGGCACATTGATTTGCATCGTTCAATCTAATTGTCGATCTGTTGCTGTTGCTGGGCCTGTGGGGTTGTGGGCAACGCA
>DASXAP010000234.1:0-28427 GCA_036406655.1 Xanthobacteraceae bacterium
GCCCCTCATCGAGCGAGGATGCGGCCAACCTGGATGACGCGCATAAGCAGTCAAGCGTTTTTTTTTTCGATCCGCATGCGGCGCGCGCTCGACTGCCGATCGATCCGGCCCAAGCGAGGATCGCTCGCGGGGAGCGCCGATCGCGTATGGGGACTCGTCATCCTGAGGGGCGCCCGCGCATTCACGCGACGGCGGTTGCAACTTCCACAAGATGTGCGGGCCTCGAAGGATCACCCTCCGTTACCAACCCATCACCAATGTCGGTAACCCGATCGCCCCGCATTTACCACGACGCGCAAGAACTTCGGCTGCGCGCCTGCGCGAGGCTATCGCTGCACGGCAGGACGGGTGATGATCGCGCGGGGATTGGCGGGGGCTCTGATGCGGGAGCTTCCCTATGCGTTACAGATTCCTCGCGATAGCGATCGCGACCCTGTCGTCGACCCACGTGATGACCGCCTCGGCGCAGTCGCTCTACGCTGCTCCGAACGGGGCATATGTCGGCGGCGGCACGGTCTATGTGATCCCGGCACCCGGCGGCTATGCAGCGCCGGTGCAGGCACCCTACCCGGCACCGCCGGTGGTGGCACCGCCCGACGGCTATGTCGCCGCCGCACCTTTGGTCCCGGACGGCTATTGCTACGATTACGGCTACGGCGCGCCCCCTCCGTACGGCAGTGATCCCGCATATGGCTGCGGCCTCGCCGAATACGGCTATGCGCCGGGCTATCTCCGGAACTGGTATCCTGTCGTCGAGTACGACAGCAGCGGCGCGCCGTTCTTCCGCGGCGAGCTGGGCTGGCAGGGCGGACCGCCCAGCGGCGCGCCGGCCAATCCGTGCACATTGGGCCAGCGCCAGCAGAACCGCTGCTGAAGCAGCTGACAATTAGGTCCGCGGCCAAAATCGCCGCGGAGGTTTCGGCCGGATGTACGTCCCTACAAGGACGCGGTTGTGGTAACTACGCCGCCTTCAATTCCAAACAGCCGGCCTTCAGAAGTGGTCTGCGTACCTCTGTTTTACTTCCTGAGCGCAAATAACAGATCAGGCGTTTTGTGGCGCCGCCTCCACCACGCGAACAGACCACCGCCAGCCAAGATCAGAGCCGGCAGACCAGCGCCAATATTAGGAATGGGGACAGCGGTCGGAGCCGAAACGTCGGCGGTAAGCTCCGTTGTGACTACGCGCGCTCGATAGGATGAACGTGGTCTGCGTCGGGAACTGATATCAATTCTACATCAGAGTGAGTTGGCGACGCGGGATGTCGTGTTCCCTACGTGCATGGGCCAGCTTAACGGCAGCGGTACCCACTCCCCCATCGAGCGAGCAGCATCCTCACTTCCGTGTGCCAGATTTCACAGGTCCGCTCACCATCACGTCGAGAATCTCGCCGGGAAGCGGCGCCTCGATCGCAGCAATAGCCTCGTCGGTAAGGACTCCTTTGAGGGTGCCGAACTTGATCCGTTTCGGCTTCTCATCCTCGACCGGCCCGAGCTTTGCCATCGCAATACCGGACTTCGCGATGATCACGCTCTTGCCCTTGGCGGCCTGATCGACCAGGTGCGAGAGCCTGGCTTTGGCTTCGGCGAGATTTAGCTGCTTCATGGTAGCGCCCCTCGCTCCTCTGTCCAAAACGCAGCCGTCCGCCCGCAGTGCCTTAACCACGGTCGTTAGCCGCGAATTCCCGATTGCCGTCGGGCATGGCGCCTCAATGTAACAGCCTCACGACAGATCCACCGCAAAGCGCTTGAGATCGGCGAGCGCGCAATGCTCGAGCGCGCCTTCGTGGGAGGCGCGCAGAACGACGCGCGGGGCCCGCCCCGCCTCGAGCGCCTCCTGCCAGCGCGGGGCGCAGAGGCACCAGCGGTCGCCGGGCTCGAGGCCGGGAAAGCCGAGCTGCGGCATCGGCATCGAAAGATCGTTGCCGCGCGATTTCGAGAACGCGAGAAACTCGGCGGTCATGACTGCGCAGACGGTGTGGCTACCCATATCCTCGCTGCCGGTGTTGCAGCAGCCGTCGCGGTAGAACCCCGTCATCGGGCTCATCGAGCAGGCGTCGAGCGGCTCGCCGAGGACGTTGCGAGCCGTGCTCCGGCGGCGTTCCCCCCTGGCGCGGTCGTCTCTGAGCATTGCCGGACAGCTCACTCGGTGTGCGACAATCATGCCCGCGCACTCGACCCGCCGCGGACGATGCGGGTTGCATGATAAAGGCTGCGTTGAATAAGGGCCACGGGTTGCCCGCTTGTGCAAGACGCCCTTGCACAGCCGCTATCCTCCGGCTCGCGGCATCCGTGCGGGCAGCCGCCGCGGCTTCGGCTTTGTGCTCGGACGTGCCCTTCGAGGCTCGCCCGGCTCGAGAAGCCGGGCGAGCACCTCAGGGTAACGGCGCGCGATATGCGACAGCCACTCCTCCCCCTACCCCGCCGCGATCTCGCCGAGGTACGCCGCGCGCACGCGCGGGTCGCCGAGGAGCCCCGCCCCCTCGAGCACGATCCGCCCCATCTCCAGCACATAGCCGCGGCTCGCGAGCGCGAGCGCGGCCTGCGCGTTCTGCTCGACCAGGAGCACGGTGACGCCCTGCGCGCGCAGCTCGGCGATGGTGGCGAAGATCGTCCGCGCCACGATCGGGGCGAGCCCGAGCGAAGGCTCGTCGAGCAGTAGCAGCCGCGGCCGCCCCATCAGCGCCCGGGCGATCACCAGCATCTGCTGCTGGCCGCCGGATAGCGTCCCGGCGAGCTGGCCCGCGCGCTCGCGCAGCGCCGGGAAGCGCTCGAGCACGCGCTCCATCTCGGCTTCGGCGCCGCGCGCATCGTTCCGTTCCATGCGCGCGGAAGCGCCGAGCAGCATGTTCTCGCGCACGCTGAGCGTGCGCAGGGTGCCGCGGCCCTCCGGCACATAGCCGATGCCGAGCCGCGCCATCTCGTGCGCGCGCCGCCCGGTCGTGTGGGCGCCCGCGACCTCGACCGCGCCCGCGGCCACCGGCACGAGCCCCATGACCGCGCGCAGGAGCGTGCTCTTCCCCGCCCCGTTGGCGCCAACCAGCGTCACCACCTCGCCCTCCTCGACCGCGAGCGAGACGCCCTCGAGCGCCACGACCTTGCCATAGCGCACGCGCAGGTCGCGGACCGCAAGGAGGCTCACGCGGCGCCCCCGAGATAGGCGGCGATCACGCCGGCGTCCCCCTGCACCTCGGCCGGGCTGCCGTCGGCGATCACCCGCCCGGCGCTCAGCACGGTGACCCGCTCGGCCGCGCTCATGACCAGCCGCATGTTGTGCTCGACGATGAGCACGGTGACGCCCCCCGAGCGGATGCGGCGGATCAGCGCCTCGAGCTCGGCCGCCTCGAGCGCGTTCATCCCGGCGGCGGGCTCGTCGAGCAGCAGGAGCCGCGGCTCGCTCGCGAGCGCGCGGGCGATCTCGAGCCGGCGCTGGTCGACGAGGGTGAGCTCGGAAGGCCGCTCGTCGGCTCGCGTCCTGATCCCGACCAGCTCGAACAGCTGCGCGGCGCGCGCGCGCGCCGCGCGCTCGGCACCGCGCTCGAAGAAGCCGAGCCGCAAGAGCGTGGGCCAGGCATTGCCGCCGCTGCGGCAATGCCGGCCGATGGCGATGTTCTCGACGACCGACAGCCCGGGAAACAGCCGCACCTGCTGGAAGTTGCGGGCAATCCCCATGGCCGACACCCGGTCGGGCCGGCGGCCGGTGTAGTCGGCGCCCTCGAAGAGGAGCCGGCCGCCGGTCGGCAGAAACGCGCCGCAGATCACGTTGAACAGCGTGGTCTTGCCGGCGCCGTTGGGGCCGATCAGCGCATGGATGCTGCCCGGGACGACCGCGCAGGAGACATCGTCGAGGGCGAGATAGCCGCCGAACCGCTTGCTGACCGCGCGCAGCTCGAGCAGCACCGGCTTCAGCTCCGCCAGCGGAGCGCCGGGACGATGCCGCCGGGCCGCCAGATGGCGACGACGACCAGGAGCGCGCCGACGAAGGTCATGCGCCACTCCTGCACGAAGCGAAGGAGCTCCGGCACGAGGGTGAGGACGGCGGCGCCGACCACCGGCCCGAGCGGGGTCGCCGGGCCCCCGAGCACGACGTAGAGGAAGGCGAGCGCCGACCGGGAGAAATCGAACTGGTTGGCGTCGATGAACAGCGCCTGATGGGCGTAGAAGCCGCCGGCGAGCCCGGCGATGAGCGCGCCGAGCGCGAACGCGGTGAGCTTGACGCGCAGGAGGTCGATGCCCATCGCCGCCGCGGCGAAATCGTCCTCGTGCACCGCGATCATGGCGCGGCCGAGCCGCGAGTGGCGCAGCCGGAAGAGCACGAGGAGGACCACGGCGCAGGCGAGCGCGACCCCCGGCAGCCCGGTGAGCGGGGGAATGCCGCCGAGCCCCGAGGGCCCGCCGGTCGGCTCGAAGTTGAGGAAGAACACCCGCACGATCTCGCCGAAGCCCAGCGTCAGGATCATCAGATACATCCCGCGCACGCGCAGCGCCGGCGCGCTCACCAGGAGCCCCGCGGCCGCCGCGAGCAGCGCGCCGGCCAGAAGCGAGAGCGCGAACGGCCAGCCGGCCCGGGTGAGCGCCGCGCTCGCATAGGCGCCGATCGCCATGAAGCCGCCCTGGCCGAGCGAGATCAGCCCCGCCGCCAGCGGCACATAGACGCTGAGCGCCACGAGCGCGTTGATGCCGAGGAAGATCGAGACCGATTCCCAGTAGCCGCCGGACATGCTCAGCGCTCGACGTCGACGCCCGTCGCGAACAGCCCGCGCGGGCGCAGCAGCAGCACCAGGATCATCAGCGAGAAGGCGAACGCGTCGCGGTAGGAGGAGGCGAGATAGGCGACGCTGACGATCTCGACCACGCCCAGCAGGAGCCCGCCCGCCATCGCCCCGTAGACGCTGCCGAGCCCGCCGATCAGCATGATCGCGAGCCCCTTGGTGGTCATGTCGACGCCCATGTACGGCGATATGGCGTTGTAGGCGAGGCCGATGAGCACGCCGGCGATCCCCGCCAGCGCCGAGGCGACGGCGAAGGTGAGCATGATCACCCGGTCGACATCGATGCCGAGGATAGAGGCGATCTCGATGCTCTCGGCCGCCGCCCGCATCGCCATCCCGTGCCGGGTGCGGGTGACGAACAGGTGCAGCAGCAGCATCGTGCCCAGCGCCACCGCCAGGATGAAGAGCTGCGCGCCGCTCACCGCGACCGGCCCGAGGCGGTAGACGGCGGTGGTGAGCTGCGGGGGAAAGCCGATCTGCTCGGCGCCGAAGATGCGCGTCATCACCTCCTGCAGCACGAGGCCGGCGCCGATGCTGCTGACGATCGGCGCGAGGAAGCCGCCGCTGCGCCGGCGGATCGGCCGGAACGCCACGAGCTCGAGGCAGACGCCGAGGACGGCCGAGCCGACGAGCCCGCCGATCAGCGCGACGAACGGGCCGACATTCATCCCCAGCACGATCTCGACGCCGACGAAGGCGCCGACCATGAACACCTCGCCGTGGGCGAGGTGAAGGATGCGGAGCACGCCGAAGACGAGCGCATAGCCGATGGCGACGAGCGCGTAGGTGCTGCCCAGCATCACGCCGTTGGCGAGCTGCTGCGCGAGCAAGGCGGGTCCTGCTGAAGAAGCGCGGCCGGCACGCCGCCGGGCGCGGGCCTATTGCGCCACGACGAACCGGTCGCCTTTCGCCTCGAGGATGACGGGGGTGCGCACGGCATCGCCGTCCTTGTCGATCGAGGTCGCCCCGGTCAACGGCGCCTCGCGGCCCTGCATGTGGGCCCAGCAGTCGCGCATCTTCACTCGCTCGGCCTGCAGCGCCGCGCCGGTGATGCCCTCCTTCAAGATGCAGTCGCGCATCAGATAGAGCGTGTCGTGCATCAGGCCTGCGGCGTTGCTGGGCTGGGTCTTGAACCGTTTCTCGAAATCGGCGGCCCAGGCGGCGACCGCGGGCTTGGGATTGGCGGCGACGAAATCGAAGGCGGCCATCACCCCCTCGGCCGCCGGGCCGGCGATCTGGATGAAGCGCGGATCGTTGACGCCGACGCCGGCCACGATCGGCTCCTTCATGCCCTGCCGGCGCAGCTCGCGCGTGGCGTTGCCGGCCTCGTTGTAGAGCGCCGCGAGCACGATGCCGTCGGGCGAGAGGCTTTTGGCCTTCGTCACCTGCGCGGAATAGTCGATGTCGCCGGTCTGGAACGAGATGGTGTCGAGGATCTCGATGCCGCGCTCCTTGAGGAGCTTGGGAAACACGCTCTTGCCGTCGAAGCTCGAGACCGCGTCCTTGGCGTCGTGCAGGATGACGACGGTCCTGACCGGCTTCGACTGCCGCTTGAGCCAGGCCTCGAGCAGCGGGCGGTAGTCGTTCTCCGAGGTCAAGGCGAAACGGAAAGCCCACGGCCGGTTGGCGGCGGCGATGCCCGGCTTCGCCGCCATCGGCGTGATCATCGGCGTCTCGCCGCGCACCGCGAGCGGAAAGGCGACCTCGGCTTCGGCGCTGAACTGCGGGCCGACGATCGCGAGCACATTGTCGGTGGAGATGAGCTTGCGGGTGAGGTTGATGGCTTCCGTGTTCTCGCCGCGCGTGTCGTAGGTGACGAGCCGGAGCCTGCCGGACTTGCCGAGATCGGCATATTTCTCCATGAACATCTCGATCGCGTGCTGCTGCTGGATGCCGTAGGAGGCGCCCTTGCCCGAGGCGGGCACCAGCACGCCCAAAGTCACGTCCGCCCTGGCCGCCGAGGAGAGGCCGGCGGCGCCCACGGCCAATGCCGGTGCGCAGAGCGCGGAAAGCAAGCTGCGCGCGAGGCGCCGGCTCGTTGCTGTTGGCTTGGGCATGTCATCCCCCGTTGCGGCCGGCTATGCGTGGATTCATGACGGGCCGAGCGACGTTGGTCACCGGCCGCTCTCGGTTGTTGCTTGCTGCGCCAGCGTAGGTGATCCGAGCCTGGAGTCAATTGACATGAGAATCCCGTAGGGTGGGCAACGGCGCCTCGCGCGCTCTCTCCAGCGGTCCAATGATCGACGCGCCGTTGCCCACCAGCGCCAGCGATGGTGGGCAAGATCGTCGCACCTTCGCCCGTGACATCACCGTCACGAGCCGATCTTGCCCACCCTACCCGAGTCGCCGCGTCAGCCGCCGGGCTGCGCCGAGGCGCTCCGGCGCGTGCCGTCGGCCGAGAGCGAATAGCTGCGGTCCTTCCAGTCGACGCGGCCGCTGCGCCGCCACCGGATGCTGTCGAGCGCAATCAGCGCGCCGACGGTGTAGCCGATCGGAAAGATGAGACCGTACCAGGGCGGGATGCGGAAATAGGCCGCGCTCGCGACGTGCAGCGCAAACGCGGCGGCCGAGGCGAGCCCGGCCAGGGCCGCGCCCGCGCAGGCGCCGCGGGCGGAGGCAGCGCAGCCTGCCGCAGCGACCGCCGGAACGATCACCGCCGCCCACGACAGCACGACCGCGGCGAGCGCGGTGGCGAGGGTCGGTGCGGGCCCGCCCAGCGTGTCGACCAGGTTCTTGGCGAGACCGGGCCACAGCGTGCACCATCCCGTATACATTCGGGTGACGAGGAGCTGCGCTCCCCCGCGCAGCACCACGCGCAAGCCGCGCCGCTTGACGAGCCGCGCGAGCTCGAGATCCTCGCAGACCTCGCCGCGCACGGCGGCGTGCCCGCCGACCGCCGCATAGGCGCCGCGCCGGACGAGCATGAACTGGCCGGTCGCGGTGACGTCGGCCGCTTCCGCGGCCTGGCTTCGCCGCAGATCCTGCCGGAAGGCCAAGAGCAAGAGCCCGCACGGCAGGATCAGCCGCTCGGCGAAGCTCTGCAGCTCCTGGCGCGGGGCGAGCGAAAGAAGATCGAGGCCCTCGCCCACAGCGGCGCGCACCGCGCTCGAGAAGAGCGCGGGCTCGGCGCGCACGTCGGCGTCGAGGAAGCACAGCCATTCGCCATCGCTCGCACCCGCGCCGATGGAGCAGGCGTGCGACTTGCCGATCCAGCCCGCCGGCAAGGGCGGGCTCGAGATGAGCTCGAGCCGCGGCGCCTGCGCACCGCAGCCGCCGGCCATGACCTGTGCCGCGTCGTGCGCCGGCTCGGCCCGCGCATCCGCGTCCTCGCTGCAGCGGGCAGCGGCTGAATCTTCCGCATGCGGCGGCTCGCGTTGCCCGCCACGTGCCATGGCGGCGACGATCGCGGTGGTCTGGTCGGTCGAGTGGTCGTCGACGACCACAATGCGCAGGCAGCGGGGCGGATAGTCCTGCGCCCGCAGCGCGTCGAGACAGGCGCCGATGTTGGCGGCCTCGTTGCGGACCGGGACGACGACCGTCACCCGCGGAGCTTCGCTCGCCGGCAGCGGCGGCGCCGGCTCGAGGAGCGGCAACAGCGATCGCTGGCTGAACGCGCGCCAGATGAGCCAGCAGACGATCGCGAGCCAGCCGGCAGAGAGAATAAGCTCCATCTTGAGCTCGCTGCGGCACGAGGGTGCCGGACCGGCCACGGCAGCTCAATGCCCGGCAGCCTGTCGGGTTCCGCGCCGGCGGGTTATCGCACGTCCCGGGTGAAACACTTTACGTCTCCGATGAAATCGAGATGGCACGTCCCGGTGAAATTGAGCCGCGGTGGCGCGACAGCGTTCCCTCCCCCGCCTAGCGCGTCGAAGACGCGCGTATACGCGCTTATGCCGGGGGAGGGACAGGGAGGGGGCGCAGCAAACCAGCCCACCCATGCGACTGTCCCCCCACCCCACCCCACCCCTCCCCCGCAAGCGGGGGAGAGAGCAGATCGGTCGCGTTGCACCGATGTGGATCAATCCGCCCACGACATGGCCTCGCGCACGCTCGATCGCGTGCAATCACCCGATGCGCCTGACCGTGACGCTGCCATATGCGTTAACCCTACCCTGCGAGGGTCGTTGCCAGGGAGGATCGCGCGCCACGAAAATGCGCGTGCGCCGGGGCTCGGCAAGATCGCGTGGCGCGCCTTCGATCCGGCCCGCGACCAGCCGACATGCCAGGCGTTCGAACCTCGCGGGCATCTGCCGCGTTATTCGCGCATGTTTCGGAAACGTCGCAACACGCTCGCCGCCGGGCTACCGGCATGGTTCTGCTGGGACTACGACCCGGCCGAGCTGAGGCTCGACGCCGCCGTGCATGCCTTCGCCGTCAGCGCCGGGCTCGCCGCGGCGGCCACCCTCTTCGCCGGCGTGCTCGAGGCGGGGCTCACGCCGAAGCGAACGACCGCGCTCCTCTACGCGATCGGGCTCCTGGCCATGCTGTGCGCTTCCGCTGCCTACAGCCTGTGGCCGCTCACGCCGACGAAATGGCTGCTGCGCCGCTTCGACCAGGCCGTCATCTATCTCTTCATCGCCGCAACCTGCACCGCGTTCCTAGCGCATGCGCGGCATGGATGGATCGCGCTTGCCGTCGTCTGGCCGGCTGCGCTCTTAGGCGCAGCGCTCAAGCTCGCGTGGCCCGGCCGATGCGAACGACTTTGCATCGGCTCCTATTTCCTCCTCGGCTGGGCGGGCGCCTGCGGCTTCTGGCTCGGGATGGATCTCCCGGGAACGACGGTGCGGCTGATCGTCCTCGGCGGCCTCCTCTACACGGCGGGACTCCTCTTCTATCTCTGGGAACGGCTGCGCTTCCATTATGCCATCTGGCATCTCTTCGCCCTCGTCGGCGCCGCCAGTCATTTCCTCGCGGTGCTGACCTCGCTCCCGGCTTTCTCCGCCTGACCCACATCGCTGTCATCGCCGGGCTCGTCCCGGCGATCCCGATTCAGAATCGGGATGGCCGGCACGAGGCCGGCCATGACCACTCATGCCCCGCCGGGCTGCGGCGAAGTGCCTTGCCGGGTGCGGCGCGGAACCTGGATTAATCTGCGGCGTTTTTCTGGTAATTGCCATGAGAACAGCCGTGTCTGCCGGGACCACCTCCGATCGGACCAGCCGGAGCCATTCCCGGCTACGGCACGTCGTTCTCGCCCTCGATCGCCGCTTGCGCGACAGCCACTCCGTCTTCGAATATACGTCGCATCCGTGCTGCATCCTGCGCATCGAGCTCGCGCGGCTCGATCGCGACGTCCACATGGCGGACGGCACCGGCGGGTGCCGCGGTGACCGCATGATCGAGCTGCATCTGTGGAACGAGCACATTCCGCCGATGCCGAGGGAGGGCGCCTCGATCGGCTGGGCGCGCAAGATGAACAGCGGCATGATAACCTCGCTGCGGAAGCTGGCAGAGTTCCTGGCGGGGCATGCCGAGCTCGACGAGATCTCGCTGCTGCGGGCCAAGACCGCATTCGGCGGCCCCCGCCGCAGCGCCCAGAGCGAGCGGCTGATGCACGGCTACGGGTTCGAACCGGTCCCCGAAACCGGGACGAGCGTGACGCAACGCGGGCAGCGCGCGGCCGAGAACCTGCTCATCACCCTGATGGTGCTGGCGCACAATCCGCCGTCGCTGCGAACGGACACGTTTCGCCGCGACCGAACGTCGCTCTTCATGTCGCGGCGGGTGCTCGAGGAGCGTTATCTTGACGGGAAGATCGGCGCGGCGGCCGGGATGCTGTCGGGGGTAGATGCTTGATGTCGAGCCGGGACTACCTGCTCCTCTGGATCGGCGATACCTGCGCCGCCGGCGCGGTGCTCGGCTGCCTCTATCTGATCACGGCGTCGATCCTGGTGCTGCGCTTCAGGCGCAACCGCCAGCCCCGGCTCGGCACCGCTGCGCCGGTGACCATCCTCAAGCCGCTGCGGGGAGCGGAGCCGCGCCTGTTCGGGCGCCTCTCCTCGTTCTGCCTGCAGGACTACGACGGCCCCGTCGAGCTCGTCTTCGGCACGCAGGATGCGGCCGACCCCGGGATCGAGGTGATCAAGCGGCTGAAGGCCGCCTTTCCGGAGAAGCCGATCGCGCTCACGGTCGACGCGCGGGAGCACGGCGCCAACCGCAAGGTCTCCAACCTGGTCAACATGACGACGCTCGCGCACCACGACATCCTCATCGTGGCGGACAGCGACATCCAGGTGCGCCCGCATTACCTCTCCGAGGTGGTGGGAGAGCTGCAGCGGCCCGGCGTCGGCGCCGTCACCTGCCTCTATCACGGGATCGCCGGCGCGGGGATGTGGTCGCGCATCTCGGCGCTGGCCATCAACACGCACTTCCTTCCCCAGGTCGTGATGGCGCTGACCTTCGGATTGGCGCAGCCATGCTTCGGGGCGACGATCGCGCTGCGCCGGCAGCTGCTCGCTTCCCTCGGCGGCTTCCGGGCGTTCGCCGACTTCCTCGCCGACGATTACGCGATCGGCGAGGCCGTGCGCGCCTCCGGTCACGAGGTGGTGATCCCGCCGCGCTCGGTCGGGCATGTCTGCTTCGAGACCGATCTCAAATCGCTCGTCGACCGCCAGATCCGGTTTGCGCGGACGATCAAGAGCGTCGATCCGGTCGGCTATGCCGGCTCGATCATCACCCATCCGTTCGGGCTCGCGCTCCTCGGCGCGCTGTTCGGCAATTCGAGCTGCCTCGTGCTCGTTGCGCTCGCCTTCGTCGCGCGCATCGCGCTCTGCCTGTCGATCGAGCGGACCTTCGGGCTCGCCTGGCAGCGCTACTGGCTCATCCCGATCCAGGATCTGATCTCGTTCTGGGTCTATGTGGCGAGCTTCATGGGGGCAACGGTGACCTGGCGCGACCAGCGCTACCGGGTGTCGGCGGACGGCAGCCTGATCCAGGTCAAGGAGTAGGCGCGATGCGCACCCTGCTGCTGCAAGGGCCATCCTGTGAAGGCTTCGACGGCGGCGCCGGCTCCCGCTACCAGGCGCGGCGGGAGATCAGGTCATTCTGGTATCCCACCTGGCTCGCGCAGGCGGCTGCGCTCGTGCCCGACAGCAAGCTCATCGACGCCCCGCCCCGCCGGATGAGCCTGGCGCAGGTCGTGGCGCAGGCACCCAGCTACGACCTCGCCGTCCTGCACACGTCGACGCCGTCCTTTGCCTCCGACGTGAAGACGCTCTCGGCACTGAAGGCGGCGAACCCGCGGCTGCGCGCCGGCTTCGTCGGCGCCCATGTCGCGGTGCAGCCGGATGCCAGCCTGCGCGCCTCGCGCGCGATCGATTTCGTCGCCCAGGGCGAGTTCGATTTCACGATCCGGGAGATCGCCGAGGGGCGGCGCTGGGAATCGATCGCAGGCCTGTCTTTCCGCAGGGAGGACGGAGAGATCGTCCACAACCCGCCGCGCGCGGTGCTCGAGGACATGGACCAGTTGCCGTTCGTGACCCCGATCTACCGGCGTGACCTCAACGTGCGGGACTACTTCATCGGCTATCTCAGGCATCCCTACCTGTCCCTCTACACCGGACGCGGCTGCAAATCCCGCTGCACCTTCTGCCTCTGGCCGCAGACGGTCGGCGGGCATCGCTACCGCACCCGCAGCGTCGGGCACGTGATCGACGAGATCCGCTGGGCCCGCGAGATGCTTCCGGAGGTCAAGGAGCTGTTCTTCGACGACGACACCTTCACCGACGACCGCCCGCGCGCCGAGGCGATCGCCCGCGAGCTCGGGAAGCTCGGGGTGACATGGTCCTGCAACGCCAAGGCCAACGTGCCGAAGGACACGCTGCGGGTGATGCGCGACAACGGGCTGCGCCTGCTGCTGGTCGGCTACGAATCCGGCAATCAGCAGATCCTGCACAACATCCGCAAGGGCATGCGGGTCGATGTCGCCCGCCAGTTCACCAAGCACTGCCACGCGCTCGGCATCGTCATCCACGGGACCTTCATCCTCGGCCTGCCGGGGGAGACGCAGGAGACGATCGAGGAGACGATTCGATTTGCCACCGACATCAATCCGCACACGATCCAGGTCTCGCTCGCCGCTCCCTATCCCGGCACGCGTCTCTATCAGGAGGCGCTCGATAACGGCTGGCTCGACGGAGCGCACGCCGAGCTGATCGATCAAAGCGGCGTCCAGCTGGCGCCGCTCCACTATCCGCATCTCGCCCATTCCGAGATCTTCGGCTCGGTCGATGAGTTCTACCGGCGCTTCTACCTGCGCAGCTCGAAGATCGCCTCGCTCGTCGCCGAGATGGCCCGCTCGCCGGAGATGCTGCGGCGGCGGCTGCGCGAAGGCGTCGAGTTCTTCGCGTTCCTGCGCGAGCGCCGCCAGCACGTCGCCTGAGCTGCGGGAAGTCGCCTGACCTGCGGGAAAATCCCGGGTCACAGCAGCGTCGCCAGCACGAGCCGTAGGGTGGGCAACGGCGCGTCACCCGATCTGTCCAGCGATCGCACGGTCGGCGCGCCGTTGCCCACCATCCCGCGGGCATGGTGGGCAAAATCGCCGCCACGGTTTCGCGTGACGGCACGATCGCAAGGCGATTTTGCCCACCCTACCGAGTCAAATAGCCGGCGTCGCGGAACCAGCGCACCGCGTCCTCGAGGCCGAGCCGATACGGCCGCGCGCGAAAGGCGAGCTCGCGCTGCGCCCGGGCCGAGCTGAAATACATCCGGTGTCGCGCCATCCGCACGCCCGCCACCGTCGCGAACGGCTCGCGGCCGTCGAGCCGGGCGATCGCCTCGGCCGCGTAAGCGACCGGCAGCACCGACCAGTGCGGCAGCCGGATGCGCGGCGGCCGCCGGCCGACCAGCGCAGCGATGTCGGCGAGCATCTGCTGCATCGAGACGTCGCTGCCGCCGAGAATGTAACGGGTGCCGATCTTGCCCTGCTCCAGCGCCGCCAGGTGTCCCTCGGCCACGTCGTCGACATGCACCAGGTTGAGACCGGTGTCGACGAAGGCGGGAATCCTGCCCCTGGCCGCCTCGACGATGATCCTGCCGGTCGGCGTCGGCCGCACGTCGCAGGGGCCGACCGGCGTCGAGGGATTGACGATCACCGCCGGCATCCTTTCCCGCTCCACCATCTTTTCGACGAGCCGCTCGGCCGCGATCTTGCTCTTCTTGTAGGCACCGATGCCCTCGTGCTCGGATGCAAGCGAGGTCTCGTCCGCCGGACCGCCGTCGGCCGGCAGTCGCAGCGTCGCGACGCTGCTCGTGTAGACGACGCACTCGACGCCGGCGCCGAGCGCCTCCCGCATCACGATCCGCGTCCCCTCCACATTGGTGGCGAAGAGCTCGCCCGGGTCCTTCGCCCAGAGCCGGTAATCGGCAGCGACATGGAAAACGTAGCGCATGCCCGCGACCGCTGCGCTCACCGCGGCGCGGTCGCGCAGGTCGCCCTCGCAGAAATCGAGACCGAGGCCGGCGATATGCCCGGTGCGACTCGAAGGCCTGATCAGGGCGCGCACCGCATAGCCACGCCGCACCAGCGCGCGCGCCACCGCCGAGCCGACGAAACCGCTTGCTCCGGTGATCAACACGTCCGCAGCCTTCCTTGCCATGCGACAGCAGCCTCTGGTTTCCCGCTCGAATGAGAACTACAATCATGCAGTGAATTTCATCGACCCCACAGCGCCGCACCGACGCAGCATCCGCGAAGCCTGCCTCGATCGCTTTGTTCGCTGGCGGACAGACGACGGGCAAGCCCTGCGCATGCAGGAGGCGGCCGCGGGATCACAAGCTCACGACCCGACCGAACCGAAACGTGCGGCGGAAGTTGCTGTTGCAGAAATCGCGAGCTTGAGCCGCGCAGGAGCAAGTGCCATCGAACCCCGCAGCGTGCTGGCCATCGTCGGCCTGTTGTTCGAGGCCCGCATCGCCGCAGGCCCCGGGGTCGTCGTGGTGTGCCGCGAAGCCGGACGCAGCCTTGCCCGATCGCTGGAGAATGCCCGCAAGGAGGGATACCGCAGCATCATCAGCTTCGGCGTGGCCGGTGGCCTCTGTCCGGACCTGCGACCGGGCGACTGGATCGTCGCCTCGTCGATCGTCAGCGCGAAGGCGAGCTATGCGACCGATCTTCCGCTGTCGCGGAAGCTCTTGCAGGCGGTCCCGGGCGCGGAATATGCGCCGATTGCCGGCGTGGACAGGCCGGTGCTCGACGCGCTGGCCAAGCGGGACTTTCATCGCCGAGTGGGAGCGGTCGCGGTCGACATGGAGTCGCACCTGGTCGCCGAGTTCGCCATCACGAACGGGCTGGCGTTTGCGGCGGTCCGGGTGGTGATCGATCCGGCGCACCGCAGCGTGCCCGCCTCCGCGCTCGCCGGCCTGCGGCCGGACGGCGGGACCCAGGCCGGGACGGTCCTGCGCGAGCTGCTCCGAAGCCCCCGCGATGTGCCGCAGCTGGCCCGGCTGGTCGTCGACGCGCTCGCCGCGCGCAGCGCGCTGGTGCGGACGCGGCGCAGCCTCGGGCCGGGCTTCGGGCTTCTCGAGCCTGCGCACGAGGAGCCGGCATCGCTTCCCTCGCTCGGCGGGACCGCATAGCCGGGGTCCCGCACGGGGACGCCGGGCAGCACGTTTCCGGCGGGCGCTCAGACCATCTCCGAGGCTTCCTCCGAGGTCGGCAGCCGCCCTTGCGGCGTGAGCTGGTTGATGAAATCCGGCAGCTGCCGGCTCAGACCCGCGAGCAGCTCGTCCCGCCCCATCCCGGTCCTCTGGCTCAGCTCGCTGACGGTGTCGCCCCCGAGCGCGTCGGCGAGGTCCCTGGGCGCGATGTCCTGGTTGGGGCCGGAGGATATCCACGACTGCATCTTGCCGCCGTGCCCGCTCTCCTGAAATTCGCGCATGAGCTTCTCGAGCCCGGCGGTCAGCACGCTCCCGGCCGCTGCGCCGCCGAGGAGACCGCCCAGTCCGCCGCTGCTCGCGCCCGGTCTCGCCGCGGCAGGCCCGCTCCCCTGCTGGCCTCCGAACAGCCCGCCGAGCATGTCGGCCAGGCTGCCGCCCGGAGCACCGGTCGAGGCAGCAGCGCCACTGCCGGGTGCGCCGGCGGAGGCAGCGCCGCCGCCCGGGACCGGACCGGGACGCGTGGCGGTGCCTTGCGCGCCGGCCCCGCCGAAATGCTTGAGCGCCTTGTAGGCGAGGACCCCAAGCAACGCCATGGTCAGCGGCGACATTCCCCCGCCGCTCCCGCCGCCTCTGCCGCCTCCACTGCTGGTGGGTTGCCGCTGCCCGCGCGGGCCGTGCTCCATGCCATGGAGGATATCGAGCAGTCCCATAGGAGCCTCCTTGATGTCAGGGCAATGCAATGGCTGCCCGTCTGCGCCGCCCCGAATTCGTCGCGACACGCATCGCCGACGGGCTCGATCTCAGCCTGAGCCTGGATCCCGGACGACGCGATGAACCACGAGCCTGTTCCAGATGAACAGCACGATCAGCGCGCCCAGCGTCGCGGCGATGAAGCCGGCGCCCTGGTCGGCCCGGTACCAGCCTACGGCTTGTCCAATGAAGGTCGCGAGAAACGCGCCGGCAATCCCCAAAAGCGTCGTCAGCACGAATCCCGAAGGCTTGTTCGGCCCCGGTGACAGCAGCCGGGCAATGATGCCGGCGACGAAGCCCACGATGATGATCCAGATGATGCCCGATACCGACACGTCCATCTCCCGCAAGCGGCCATAACCGGCGAAGGCGAAGATAGTTCCACAGGTGAGCAAATTAAAGCACGTTCCCGAGGGAAGCGGCAGCTCAGTCTGCCTTTCCCTCCCCCTCCCCTTCCCCCTCCCCCGCTCGCCGGAGCACGTCGAGCCGCAGCGGCAGCATGCCGCCGAGCCAGGCCGCATGCGCGGTGTGGTCGGCGTAGGCATCGCCGGTGCCCGGGTGGAGAAGGACGGTCAAGCCGTCGCGGTTGAGCAGCAGCCACGGCAGGAACGAGGCCAAAATCCCGGGCGGGAAGGCGATCTGGTACATCGACCGGGTATGGGGCCCGACCGGCGCGTCGTGCCAGCGCCCGAGCCTCGCCTGCGGGAACGCGGCGGCCACCCGCTCGCGCAGCCGGGCGGCTTGCTCGCGGCTGCTCGCGGGGTCGTAATAGACGTGCGCGTGATAATGGCGGATCGCCGCGGGAGCGTCGGCCGGAATCGGCGGCTGCGTGGTCATTGGGCGCTTCCTCAAACAGACAGTCTCTGCCGCACGGCCTCGTCGGCCAGCACCCCGGCGGGCGGGCCATGGATGACGATGCGGCCCTTCTCCATGATGTAGCAGGAGCTGCTGATCGCCGCCGCGCGCCGGACATTCTGCTCCACCAGCAGCAAGGCAATGCCTTGCTCGCGCATGCGCGCGAGCGATGCGAAGATGTCGTTGACGACCATGGGAGCAAGCCCCTCGGACGGCTCGTCGACCAGCAGCAGCCTCGGCTCGCCGATCAGCGCGCGGCCGATCGCCAGCATCTGCTGCTCGCCGCCGGACAGCGTCCTCCCGAGCTGGCGGCGGCGCTCGTGCAGGCGAGGAAACAGGTCGAGCACGCGGTCGAGGTGGCGCCGACGCTCGGATGCGGACAGCCGCCAGCGACTGAACAGGCCCAGCATCAGATTCTCCTCGACGCTCAGCGTGGGAAAGATGCGCCGGTCCTCGGGGATGAGGGCCACGCCGCGGCGGAAGATCCGGTCGCTCGACAGCCCATCGATGCGCCGGCCGGCGAGCAGCACGCTGCCCGCCGAGGGCCGCAGCCAGCCCATGATGGTGCGCAGCGTCGTCGTCTTGCCGGCGCCGTTGCGGCCGAACAGGCCGACGATCTCGCCGGCGTCGATGCGGAAGGAGACGCCCTGCAGCACCGGGGCGTGGCCATAATGGGCGTGCAGCCCCTCGACCTCAAGCAGCGCCATGCTCCGACCCCAGATAGGCGGCGCGCACCAGCGGGCTGGCGCGAACCTCGGCGGGAGCTCCTTCGAACAGCTTGCGGCCCTGGTGCATGACGATGACGTGATCGGAAATCTGCATGACGAGATCGATGTCATGCTCGATCAGCAGCACGGTCACGCCGCCGGCAACCGACTTGATGAGGGCATCGATCTCGGCGGTCTCCGCCGGCGACATGCCCTGCGTCGGCTCGTCGAGCATCAGGAGCCTCGGCTCGAGCGCCATGCAGAGCGCGATCTCGATCCGGCGCTGGTCGCCGTGCGAGAGATTTCCGACCAGCTCGCCGGCATGGGCGGCGAGACCGAACCGCTCGATGAGCTCGCCGGCGCGCTCGGCCGGACGCCGCAGCCGATCCCGGCGAGCAAGATAGAGGCTGCGGGCCTCGCCGCTCTGGCAGGCGAGCCTGAGATTCTCGAACAGCGACAATCCGAAGAACAGGTTGGTGATCTGGAAGGAGCGGGCGAGCCCGAGCCTCGCCAGGCGGTAGGGCGGCTCGCCGGTGACGTCCCGCCCGTCGAGATGCACGGACCCCGCATCGGGCCGCAGCGTGCCGGCGATGAGGTTGAAGGCGGTGCTCTTGCCGGCTCCGTTCGGGCCGATGATCGAGGTGATCCGGCCGGGCGCGGCCTCGAAGCTCAGCTCCTGGACTGCCCTGACCGCGCCGAATGCCTTGCTCAAGCCGGTGACCCGGATCATGTCCGCGCATTCCGCCCAAGGCCCACGACCCGTTGCAGCAGACCGTACAGGCCGTCGGGCAGAAACATCACGAACACGACGAAGATGACGCCGAGAACGAGCAGGTGCCGCTCCGTGTAGCTTCCGACCACGGATTCGAGATAGGTGATGACGACGCTGCCGGTCAGCGGCCCGATCAGGGTGCCCACGCCTCCGACCAGCGACATCACCACGGCCTTGGTGGAGACCTCGAAGCCGAAGAGGTGCGGCGCCACGAAACCGCGCAAGACCGGATAGACGAGGCCGCCGAAGGCGGCGATCTCCGCCGCGAGCATATAGGCCACGAGCTTGTACCAGAACGGGTTGTAGCCGAGATAAGGCACCCGGTCGGCATTGTCGCGAATGGCCCGCAGCACGCTGCCGAAGGCGGTGTCCAGGATGCGCCGGCTTGCGAGGTACACCAGGCAGACGGCGCCGAGCACGAAATAGTAGAAGACGAGATTGTTCGCGAGATCGATCGCGATCCCGGGAACGACCGGAACCGTCGGGATCGGGATTCCGATCAGGCCGTCGGAGCCGCCGATTGCGCGCGTGTTGTGCGCAATCTTGGAGAGGATCTCGGCGGCGCCGAACGTGATCAGGGCGAAGTACACGCCTTTCGCCCGGATCGCCACCACGCCGAGAACGAGGGCAAGCGCTCCCACCACGGCGCAGACGGCCACCAGCACCAGCCAGAACGAGGCGGTGACGTGAAGATACATCAGTGCCGCGGTGTAGGCCGCCAGCCCGAAATAGGCGGCCTGCCCGAGCGACAGGAGCCCGGCATAGCCGAGCAGGATGTCCACGCTGAGCGCCACCGAGCCGAGCAGCAGCGCCTCGATCGCAAGCCGGGTGTAGAACGCGCTGCCGAGCCAGGGGAAGAGGAGCGCCAGCAGCAGCAGCGCACGGCCGGCCCAGCGCAGCAGCGGCGAATTGAGCCGGCGCGGCTGAAGTGCCTGCGCCAGCTGCGTCGCGATCGTTCCAGGAAATGTCCCGAGCTCGCGCGGATGGCCTGCCGGGAGCGTCATGCCTGTCCCAACCGGTTGAACAGGCCGGCCGGCCGCACAACCAGCACCAGCAGCATCGCCGCGTAGACCAGCGTCTCGGCCCAGACCGGGGGAATCCAGAGGCTGGCAAGCCCCTGCACCTCCGAGAGCAGGAGCGCGGCAACCACCGCGCCGAGCACGCTGCCCATCCCGCCGACGATGACCACCGCAAAGGCCATCACCAGAAAATCGTGTCCCATGGTGGGAAACACGGCATAGATCGGGGCGAGCAGGACGCCTGCCAGCCCGGCGAGACCGCAGCCGTAGAGGAACGTGAACCCATACACCAGCCGGATCGGCACCCCCAATGAGGCCACCATCGCAGGATCGACCGCGGTCGCCCGCAGCACGGCGCCGAGCCTGGTGTGATACACCAGCCACCAGGTGACGAGGATCGCGCCGAGCCCGCAGCCGAGCACGAAAATCCGATAGCTGGGGACGATTATGCCGGCGAGATGGGTGACGCCCGTCAATGGCGGGGCGATCGCCCTCGTATCGGCGCCCCAGATCACCTGCGCCAGATCACGCAGGACGAGGCTCACTCCGAAGGTGAGCAGCAGCGTGACCACCGCGCGGTCGGGCCGCGGCAGCAGGGGGCGGATCCCCGCTTCCTCGAGCGCCCAGCCCACGAGCCCGATCAGGACCGGCACCAGCACCAGCGCGCTCCAGTAACCCGCGCCCCATCCCAGGAGGGTGACGGCGGCAAAGCCGCCGAGCATGTACAGGTCGCCGTGGGCGAGGTTGATCACGTCGAGCAGGCCGAAGATCATGGTGAGCCCCAACGCGACCAGCGCCACGGCAACGCCGATGATGAGCGCGTCGAGGAACTGCGGCAGCACCACGAAATGCAGGTAGGCGAGGAGGTCTTCCACGACGGCGCTCGCCTAGGCGGCTCGCCGTCCTCTTCAGAACTTGCTGCACTTGTCGGAGCCCACGGCGTCGGCGCCGGCCACCTTTCCGATCGTCTGGAAGTCCTCGCCTTTCACCTTGACCACGAACATGTCGAGCACCGCCTGGTGGTCCTCCTTGCGAATGGTCTTGGTTCCCTGCGGTGTCTGCCAGCTCGCATTCTCCATCGCCGGGCGCAGCTTGGCGGGATCGGTGCTCCCGGCCTTCTCGATCGCCTGCTTGAGGAGGAAGAACAGGCCGTAGGTATCGGCCCCGAACAGGTCGGGATCGCTGTGGAAATCCGACTTGAAGGCGGCGACGAACCTGCGGTTCGCCGGCGAGTCGATGTCGGCGGCATATCCGGCCGCGCTGAGGAAGCCTTCGGCCGCTCCCCCCATGGCGCCGATGTTCTCCTGCGTGACGGCCCCGGCCGCGCCGGCGAGCGTCAGCTTGTCGGAAAGGATGCCGTATTCCTTGAGCTGGGTCAGAAGCCGCACGGTGTCGTTGCCGGCGGTCGCCGTCATGATCACGTCCGGCCGCGCGGCGCGAATCTGCCCGACATAGGGCGTGAAGTCCTTTGCCCCGAGCGGCGGATAGGTCGAGCCGACATCGGTGCCGCCCAGCCGCTTGATGTCGTCCTGGAAGGCGCCGATCGTGCTGCGGCCCATCTCGTAGTCGGGACCGATGAAGAAATAACGCTTGCCGGGGATGTTCTTGATGAGCCAGGCCGTGAGCGCGGTCGACTGCATGAAGGCGTTGGCGTTGACGCGGAAAACGTTCTGGTTGCATTGCGATCCGGTGATCGAGGGGGCGTAGGACACCGTCGTCACCAGGATGCGGTTATTGCGGTCGGCGACCTGCCCGACGGCAAGGGTCGAGCCGCTGTTCACGGTCCCGGTGAGGAGATCGACCCGATCCTGCTGCAGCAGCTTCTCCGCCTTGCGGACCGCAACCGGCGGATTTGCTTCCTCGTCCTCGAACAGGAGCTCGAAAGGGCGGCCGTTGACGCCGCCGGCGGCATTGATCTCCTTGACCGCGAGCTCGGCCCCCCAGCGGACCTGCTTGCCGATCGGCGCATAGCTGCCGGACAGCGGCGTGACGACGCCGATCCTGATCGGATCGGCCGCCTGCACGGCTGCCACCTGCGCCAGGAAGGCGCCGACCGCACCGAGGATTACGATGACTGGCTTCGACATTGTCTGTTCCTCCCTGCTGAGCTCGACCCCGCTCAACCGCCCGTGAAACGGGGCTTGCGCTTCTCGCCGAACGCGGCGATTCCCTCCTTGTAGTCACTGCTCTCCCGCAGCTTCTCGTAGGCGTGGCCCTCGACCTCGAGCCCCGCTGTCAGGCTCGTGTCGTAGGTCGTGCTCAGCACCCGCTTGATCGTCTTCAGCGCAAGCGCCGACATGGCCGTCAGCGTGCGCGTCACACCGTCGATCAGCTCGGCGAGCGCTGCGGAGTCCTCGGCGACGCGCGTGACGAGCCCCCACGCATGCGCTTCCGCGGCGGAAATCCGGCGGCCCAGCATCATCATGTCGACCGCCCTGGTCACGCCGGCGATTCGCGCTATCCGCTGGCTGCCGCCGCTGCCCGGGATCTGCCCCAGCGTGACCTCCGGAAGCGCCAGCAGCGTGTCCTTGGTGGCGAGCCGGATGTCGCAGGCCATGGCAAGCTCGAGGCCCACCCCCATCGCATATTTTTCCATCGCGCATATCACCGGCTTGGGACAGCGCTCGGGGGCTGCCATGTTCCAGGCGAGATGCGACATGCCGTCGCGCTCGATCTGCGGGAAGGCCTTGACGTCGCCGCCTGACGTGTAGACGCCGTTCCTGCCGCGAATGACCACCACGCGCACATCGGGGTCCTCGCCGAACGCCTCGATGATCGCGGCGATCTGGCCGCGACCGCGATAGGAGACGACGTTGAGCGGCGGGCGATCGAGCCAGAGCCAGCCGATCTTCCGGTCGGGGTCGACCTCGTAGCCCAATCCGTCCAAATCCCGCAGGACCGAGGCGCGCATCTCGGCATAGTCCCTGGCCATCAGCTCTCCTCGATTCGGATCCTGTGCGGCAGGACCCGCGCCGTATCGCAGCGCTCGTATTCGCCGTCGCGCAGCTTGCGGCGGAGGATCTTGCCCGAGGCGGAGCGCGGAATCGAGGTCACGAAGACGTATTCCCGCGGCCGCTTGAAACGCGCCAGACCGCCGCGCAGGCAGGCTTCGTCGAGCTGCTCCGAGGTGACATCGCCGGCCGCCGGCTCGACGAAAGCGACAACCCGGCTACCCAGGCGCTCGTCCGGCGCACCCACCACCGCACAGCCCGCGACGAGCGCGCTGCGGGCCAGCACGTCTTCCACCTCCTCGGGAAAGATGTTCTCGCCGCCGCTTATGATCATGTCGTCGACCCGGCCGACGACATAGAGCTCGCCTTCCTCGTCGAGCCTGCCGAGATCACCGGTCCGGTACCATGGACCGACGATGGCCTTGGCGTCGGCGTCGGGGCGCCGCCAATAGCCGGCAAAAGCTTCCGGGCTGCGCATGCTGGCGACGATCTCGCCGGGAACGCCGGGCGGCAGGTCAGCCTCGATGTCGTCGGCAGGATCGGCCGAGACCACGCGGATGATCTGATTCATCCCGGCCCGGCCGGCGCAGCCCGGCTTGCGCTCGAGGTGGTCGCAATAGCTGAACGTGTAGATCTCGCTCGAACCGTAATAGTTCACGAACAGCCGAGGCTCGAGGGCGCGCAGGCAGCGCTCGATCAGAGCCGGCGTCATGTTCATGCCTGCGTAGCCGACCCGGGACAGCGAGCGCAAGTCGAACGACGAGAACCGTGGATGCCGCAGCAGGTCGTGAAACATGGTGGGGACGAGGAACAGCGCGGTGATGCGTTCCGCCGCGGTCAGCCGCAGTATCTCCTCGGGCGAGTAGGCCGGCAGGCAAACCAGCCGTCCGCTGAGCAGGCCCGCGGCGAGCAGGATGCGAATCCCCATCGTGTGGAACAGCGGCATTGCGCCGAGGCACGACTCGCGCTGCCGGTACTGGTTCTGCGCAATATGGGCGATCGCGGCCGAGAGCTCGTTGCGGTGGCTTCGCGGAACACCCTTCGGCCGCCCGGTCGTGCCGGATGTATAAAGCATGAGGCAGGTTGAGAATTCGCTCGGCGCCGACGGCCCCACGACCGGGCGGGCCGCGAGCAGCCGCTCGAACGGCTTGCCGTCCCCCTTCGCGTCCGCCGCGACGATGCGGCACCCCGCAGCAAGCCCCGATGCAGCCGCCGCCTGCGGTGCAGCCTCTCCGGAGGCACCATCGTAGGCGAACGCCGCCGCTTCGGCGTCCTCGAGACAGAACCGGATCTCCGCCGCGGCGACGCGCCAGCTCACCGGCGTGAAGACCAGCCCCAGGAGCTGACACGCCCAGTAGAGCGTCGCCATCTCGTAGCGGTTGCGCATGACGACGACGAGATGCTGGCCGCTTGTGAGCCCCATCTCCCGCAGCCCGCCGGCGACGGCCTTGATGTCGCGATACCACTGGGCATAGCTGCGCCGGCGATCACCATCGACGATCGCCTCCTGGTGCGGCTGGCGCAGGACCGAGACTGCGAACGCGGTGCCGAGATCCATGCTTGCGCGGCTTTTTCCCGACTGAGCCCGACAGATCGGATCCAGCCACCAGACGCGGTCACTGCGGCGTAGCCGCTGCCGACGTCTCGGATTCCTGCTTCCCCGGAGGCTCGAACCAGGCGGGCGGCGCCACCCTGCGCAGCACGAATGCCTGGATGTCGGCGAGGCTCGGGAGCCACAGCGAATGCTGGGTTTCCGAGCCGGCGGAGGATCCCGAGCCCTTGTCGGAGGCCGCTGCCGACCCGGCGGCCGAGCCCGACGGCTTGGCCGGAGCGGCAGCCGGTACCTGCTCGTGCGGCGTCGACAAAGCGGCGGCAGCCGCCTTCTCCGACGGCATCGGCGCCGGCGCCGCCGTCGGCTTGCTCTGAGACGCGCCGTCGCCGCCATGCGCTGCGGTCACGCTCGGCGGCGGCGAGCCTTCCAGATTTCCGAGGATGATCGGCAAGCCGTCCTTGCCGCCGCCGATGATAACAACCTTCGAGTTGCTCGATTGCGACAGCTGCAGGGTCGCCTCGATCCCGCGCCAGCGCAGATACGAATCGGCGATCCCTCCCTGGGTGACGATCTGCTGAAAATCACGAATTCCTTCCGCCTCGATACGCTTGCGCTCCGTCTCCCGCCGCTCGCGCTCGACGCGGAACTTGTATTCCTCGGAGATGTAGTACTGCTCGGTCTTTCGGTTGATCGCCGCAACCACCGCCGCCGGCAGCTCGATCCCGTACAGCAGGGTGTCGTAGAGCGTGATCGTGTCCCGCATCGCCACGTTGTAGGAGTCCTCGCCCTCCCGCTCCATCATCTTCTCGCCCAGCTTCTCGACCGTGCGCTCGCGTATCTTGTCCTGGATCTCCTGCCGCCCCGTCGAATAGACCTGCTCGGCGGTGAATTGAGCAATGACCTCGCGCAGCTGGCTGGCGATGCCGGGACCGATCAGCTTTATGTAGTTTGGCCCGATCACCTGATGCAGGGTCGGGATCGCGTCACGCCGCAGCCGAAAGCGGATGTTGACGGTGGCGACCAGATTCACGCCGTCGCTGGAGATGGCGTTGTAGGTCTCGGTCAGCGACTGCACCCGCAGGTCGTAGAGAAAGAGCTCGTCCCAGGGCAGCAGGATGTGGAGCCCCTCGTCCTTGAGCCGGCGCGGGTCGAGCACGGTGCCGCCGCCGAAGCGCTTCCACAGCACCCCGACCTGGCCGCTCGGAACGTTCACCACCACGTGCGGGTAGAGAACGAAGGCCAGCAACAGGATGACCATGAGAAAGAGGGCGACATTCGGCACGTAATTCGCGACGAAGCTGCGCCAGCGACGGCGCGACGAGCCGGAGCTCGGCTGCGGCCGCGCCTCTTCCAGCCAGGGATACAGTTTCATCAGTGTTCCTCCACCGGGTGTCCTTGAACGAAACGACCTTCATCCATGCGCAGCCTGCGGCCTTGCACTTCCATCTCGTCGAGATAACGGTCGTCATGCGAGACCACGACCACCGTGGCGCCGCCCCGGTGCAGCGCCGGCAGCAGCTCGTGATAGAACTTGCGGCGAAACTCGGGATCCTGATCGGCCGCCCACTCGTCGAGCATCAGAATGGGCCGCTTCTCCAGCAGGCTGACGATCAGCGCCAGACGGCGGCGCTGCCCGCTCGAGAGCTCGATCGTCTTGAACTCGCCGTCGCTGAGCGACGTCTTCCGGTCCAGCTTGAACTGCTCGAGCAGCCGCTCGACCTCGAGCGGATCGGGATCGGCAATGCCGTAGAGCCGCCGGAACAGATGATAGTCGGCGAACACGGCGGCGATCAGCGAGCGGTACTGGCCGCGCCTCTTCTCGTTCACCCGAGCGCCGTCGAGCGTGATCTCCCCGCTGTCGGGCTCGTACAAGCCGGCCAGCAGCTTCAGGAAAGTGGACTTGCCCGAGCCGTTGCCGCCGGTGATGAAGACGAGGTCGCCGGAACGCAAGGTGAAGTCTACCGGCCCGACCTGAAAGACGGAGTCGGACCGCTCGTGCACGTAACGGAACTCGACGTTGCGCATCTCGATGCGCTGGAACCGGATCCGCGGCTCGGCGGTGATCTCCGCGGCGTCCGCGGTCACCTGCAGCCGTTCCTCGAGCTTCGCTATGCTGTCGGCCGCGGCGTCGGCGGCCGACACGATCGGGATGGTCTGCACCAGGCCAAAGCACACACCGACCACGAACATGAGCGCCATCGTCGTCTGGGTGATGGCGCTGCCTTGCGTATCGCTCACGACGGGCACCACGAACGCCACCGCTCCGAGCAGCAGATAGATCGAGCTCTGGGTGAAGACCAGTCGCTTGAAGCTCTCGCTCTGCGTGCGAATCTTGATGTTGGTCGCGGTCCTCGAGACTTCCACGCTGTCGTCGAACAGGTCATCGCTGCGGCCCTGGTTGAGCCTTACCTCCTTGAAGCCGTCGAGAAGATCGGTCAGACGATCATACAGCCGATTTTCCCGTTCCGAGGCCTCGCTGGTGCCGTGCGTGAGCTGCTCGCTCTTGGCATGAAACAGCACGGCCACAATCCCGAGGATGCCCACGCTCAGTGCAAACGCCCAGAACGAGAGGTAGGCGATGTAGATGCCGATGAACACGACCAGCACCAGGCCCTGTCCGGCGAAGGCGAGCTGATTGCTCGCCTGCAGGAGCGCCCCGGTCTCCTTGGTGATTGCGGCGACGATCTCGGTGCGCCCGATCGCATCCAGCGGGAGAAGCTCCGAGTGACGGACCTTGTCCATCAGCCGCAAGCGCAGCTTGTGGATGATGGCCTCGATCTCGACGGTCGAGGCGATCAGGATGTAATGCTGCGTCTTCACGAACAGGAGGAGGGCGACGATGAACAGTCCTGCGGACCAGAGGCTGACCTCTCCGGTGCCGGCTGATTGCGCGCCGGCATTGACCGCCGCCAGGATTGCCGCGTTGCTGATGCCGCCCAGGCCGGACATGAAGACCAGCCGAGGCAACGACCCGTGCATCTCGCGGCGAACGAGCTGCAGAAACGTCATGCGTTCGATGCGATCCGTCTACGCCCGCGGGCGTCATCCCCCATCGATAGAGTTTTCTCCCAGCACGAACAAGTGCCCGCACCGGGCATGACGGGGCTTGGCTCGGACCGGATGATGCGGGGCGCAATCAGGGATAGCCGCGCTCGAATGCGCTTCTGCCGGTCAGGATCGGCGATGCCATTCCACTCGACGCGACGGGCCGGTCAGCAAAAGGAAGAGGAGGACCACCACCGGAGTGACGACCAGCGAGAGCAGGAATGTGCCGAGAAATCCCAGCCGGCGCTGGCTCCCGCAGAGGCCGGTGAGAACGCAGAACAGGATGTAGAACAGGGCTTCGATCATCGGGTGCAGGGTTCGGCCGCAGGACCGGGCGCCCGGCTCGGGCGCAGACCGGCCTCCGCAGGTTATGGACCGGCCGCTTCCTTGCCGGCCCGCCCGGACGAGGTCGGCCGAGCGGCGGAAGCGACCGCGGCAGCGCGATTATTCCATCTGCTCTTCTGAGCCTTGATGAACTCTCGGTAATCGGGGGGATTGAAGTCCAGCAGCGTTCCGCCCGAGGTGAAATGCTGGATGAAGACCTTGCCGATCGCATAGGTGGCCCCGGCGGCGACCGCCGACATGGTCAACGTTCCGATCCCGGTGCCGATGGCGGGCACACCCTTGAGCGCGCTCGCCACCCCCATCCCGCTGCTGGCGGGAATCATCGAGCCCATCAGGCTGGCTATGACGGACTTGCCCAGGTTCTCGGAGAAAGCAACCCCATACAGGCTCGAGAGCCGTCGCAGCAGCTGAAGCTGCAGCCCGGCGACGGTGGCCACGTCGACGAACGGCAAGGGAATAAGTCCTGCAACCCCCGACCACAGCGAAAATCGGTCGACCAATTTCGCCGCTGCCTGAGCGCGCTCATCCGGGGTGATCCCGACGCCATCGGTGGCTCCAGTCGTCGCGATTGCGACCGGATCCTTTCTTGCCGCGCCCGTCGAGCCGAACGTTTCATTCGCCATCCGCAGAACCTCTCTCGTCCCTGCAGCCAGGTGGTGACCCGTGCCGTCCGGCAGGCGGCAACCCCAAGCGCCGCCGCAATTTTCCATTCGACATCGAGGCCGGATTTCAAGCAATATGGCATCGGCCGGCTAAGCCGACAAGAACAGGAGCAAAGGTCTTTGCCTGCATGGCACACCGCCAATCTCGGGCTAGAGAGCAGATTTCGCTGAGGTTCATGTTGATTTCATTCGATCGGAGCATGCTTAGCTGTTCGAGATGCTACCGGCAATCGAGAGAACGAGACCATGACCAATCCGTTTGAAGATGAAAACGGCACCTACCACGTCCTGATCAATGACGAAGGCCAGCACTCCCTCTGGCCTACCTTCGTCGATGTTCCGCAGGGATGGACGATCATTCATAAATCCGACACTCGCGCGGCTTGCCTGGAGTTCATCAACCG
>DASXAP010000235.1:0-16712 GCA_036406655.1 Xanthobacteraceae bacterium
GCATATCGCCTTTCGGGTCAGCGCACGCGACGAAATCGAGGAGATCGGCCGCGGCAACCACGAGCGCATGGTGATCGATCTGCCCAGGCTCGATGCGCGCCTTGCCGCTAAGCAACGACGCAAGCCCGTCGCGGGGCAAAGCTAGCCCGTCCCGGCGGAATTGAGCGTGGCGGCAGTTGCCTCGGAGCGGCCTAGAGGATCGACAATACCACCCCCGGCGCGAGCGCACAGGCAATGACGATCAGCGCATAGGGAAATGCCCGATCGTCGCAGCTGCCCATCAATAACGGCAGCCCGATCCACAATAGCCGCAGCCCGAGCAGCCCGCCCAGGAGCACCAGGAAATTCAGGCCCGGAATGAGCAGAAAAGTGCCGGCGAGCCAGAGCGGGGTCTGCGAGTAGACCGAGAGCTTGAGCGCATTTCCAAAGGCCCGCTTGCCGCCGAACCGGGGGGCGAGCAGGTTGATGATGATGGCGGTGATGTAGACGACCACCAAGGTAACGACATAGGCGACCACCGCGCGCAGCAACCCGGGGACGACGGGCTTGTAGCCGCCGATAAGCGTCCGGCCGATAAGGTTCGCGACCTCGGGAATCGCCGCTAGCGGCGCAACATAGCCGAGGAGCAACCCGGGGACGCTGATCGGCTCCTGCTCGATCACGAGCCATTCCGTGCGCGGCGTGAGCAGGATCGCCCTTGCCCGGTCGAGCAGCTTCATGCCGATGCTCGCGGCAGCTTTCCGCTACGGCCCGGGCGGGGGGTCCGCTCGCCCGGCTCAGCCACGCCGGTCCTCCAGAACCATGGCCGCGCCCTTCTCGGCGATCATCATGGTCGGCGCATTGGTGTTGCCGGAGGTGATCGTCGGCATCACCGACGCGTCGATCACGCGCAACCGGTCGAGACCGATGACCCGCAGCCGCTCGTCCACGACTGCCAGCGGATCGCTCGCGCGGCCCATCTTGGCGGTGCCTACGGGGTGAAAGATGGTCGTGCCGACCTCTCCCGCCGCCTTGAGGAGCGCCGCGTCGTCATCGCCGACAGCTGGCCCCGGCAGATATTCTTCCGGTCGATAGCGCGCGAGCGCCGGCTGCGCCACGATCCGGCGGGTAAGCCGGATCGACTCTACTGCGACCCGGCGATCCTCGTCGGTCGAAAGATAGCTCGGCTGGATCAGCGGCTTGTCCGCGGGATCGGCGCTGCGCAGCCGTACCGAGCCGCGGCTCGTCGGCTGCACGTTGCAGACACTTGCGGTGAATGCCGCGAAACGGTGCAGCGGATCGCCGAACTTGTCGAGCGAGAGCGGCTGCACGTGATACTGCAGGTTGGCGCGCTCGCGCAGCGGATCCGAGCGGGTGAACAATCCGAGCTGGGAGGGCGCCATGGTGAGAGGACCGCGACGGAACATTGCGTAGTCGAGCAGCATGGCTGCTCGTCCGAGCCGCGAGTGATAGCTTTCATTCAGCGTCTTCACCCCGGCGATCCTGTAGATCAGCCGCAGCTGCAGGTGGTCCTGCAGGTTCTCGCCGACACCCCTGCGCTCGAGCCGGACGGGAATGCCGAGGCGGCGCAGCTCCTCGCCCGGGCCGATGCCGGACAGCTTGAGAAGCTGTATCGAGCCGAGCGAGCCCGCCGCCAGGATCACCTCGCCGCGGCAACGCGCCGCTCGCACCTCGCCCTGCTGGCGCCAGCGCACGCCGTTGGACCGCCGGTCAGAATCGGTGGTGATCGCCTCTACCAGAGCGCAGGTCTCGAGCCGGAGGTTGGACCTATGCAGCACCGGCTTGAGAAAGCCGCGCGCGGCCGACCAGCGCCGACCGCGCTTCTGGTTGACGTGGAAGGCGCAGCTGCCTTCGTTGTCGCCGGAGTTGAAATCGGGGATGCGCTTGATGCCGGCCTGCTCGGCCGCCGCGCAGAACGCATCGAGGATCTCCCAGCGGACGCGCGGCGCCTCGATCCGCAACTCGCCGCCGCCGGAATGAGCTTCGGAGGGGGCGAGGAAATGGTCTTCGTGGCGCTTGAAGTAGGGCAGCACGTCGTCCCAACCCCAGCCGGAAAGCCCGAGCTGGCGCCAATGATCGTAATCCGCCGCCTGCCCGCGCATGTAGATCATCGCATTGATGGCGGAAGAGCCGCCGATCACCTTGCCGCGCGGATAGTTGAGGCTGCGCCCGTTGAGCCCCGGCTCCGGCTCGGTCTTGAACAGCCAATCCGAGCGCGGGTTGCCGATGGCGAAGAGATAGCCGACGGGAATGTGGAACCAGATCCAGTTGTCCCGGCCACCGGCCTCCAGCAGCAGAACGCGCGTTCCCGGATCGGCCGACAGGCGGTTGGCCAGCACGCAACCCGCCGACCCCGCGCCGATGATGACGTAGTCGTATTCACCCTCCACCGGCGCGGCATCGGACATTCGCCTCAATCCCCGTGCTGAGCCGGCACCATGATCCAAACCGTCGATTGCCGGTCAAGTCGAAAGCTCGGGGTGAACGACCACCGCCGACACCGGTGGGGCTCCCGGCTTTGCCTTATCCCGCGTTGCTGATAACCTGCGGCTTGCGACCCGCGGCGCGCCGTAAGCGCGCCCCGCTCCTGGAATGGCGCTTCCGGATCGGTCGTTTCCAACACGCGTTCTCGGCGCGACGACGCGGCGCTCCGCGCGTTTGCAGCCGACGTCGAAGGAAGCGCCGTCATGCGCATTCGAATAGTGCTCGCCGTTTGCGCCCTGGCTGTTGTCGTCGCCGGGGAGCGCGCTGCCCTGCACGCATCGGAAAAGCCGGTGATCGTCTTCGCGGCTGCGTCATTGAGAAATGCTCTTGACGAACTGAACGGGGACTTCACCGGCAAGGTGGTGGCCAGCTATGCAGCGAGCTCCGCGCTGATGCAGCAGATCGAGAATGGCGCGCCGGTCGACGTGTTCGCCTCGGCCGACCTTGACTGGATGGATTACGGCATTCAGCACAAGCTCATCAAGGAGAATACCCGGATCAGCCTGCTCGGCAATCGCCTGGTGCTGATCGCACCCAGGAGCTCCGGGATCACGCACGTGACCATCGGGCAAGGCTTCGATCTCGCCAGGCTCGCCGGCGACGGCCGGATCGTCACGGGCGACGTGCGCGCGGTGCCGATCGGGCGCTATGCCAAGGCCGCCCTGGAGCAGCTCGGCGCCTGGGCCGCCGCCGCCCCAAAGCTCGCGATGACCGAGAATGTGCGCGCCGCGCTCATGCTGGTCGCACGCGACGAAGCAAGCCTGGGCATCGTCTACGCAACCGATGCGCAGGTCGAGCCGAACGTGAAGATCATCGGCGAATTTCCCGCCGATACCCATCCGCCGATCGTCTATCCGGTGGCGCTCACGGCAATCGCGAGGCCGGGGGCGGCGGCATATCTCGGCTTCCTGCGCTCTCAGGCGGCGCGGGCCGTCTTTGAACGCCATGGCTTTACCTTCCTGCCGAAGCCGGCCTCGTGATCACGCGACAGACGATGGGACGACCGATGCCGGAGCCGTTGCACTGGAGCCTCTTCCGCCTCTGTTCCCTGTCGGCTGTGCTTCGTCGTCCGTCCTGACATGCTCGAGCTTTCCCCCGAGGAATGGATCGCGATCCACCTGTCGCTCAGGATTGCAATCGTAGCGACGCTGGTGGCGCTGCCGTTCGGGATCGGGGTAGCCTGGCTGCTCGCGCGCAGGGACTTCTGGGGCAAGGCGCTGCTCGACGGGCTTGTGCATCTGCCGCTGGTGCTGCCGCCGGTGGTTACCGGGTATCTGCTGCTGATCTCGTTCGGGAGGCGCGGACCGATCGGCGCGTTCCTTGCCGATCACTTCGGCATCGTGTTCTCGTTCCGCTGGACCGGCGCGGCGCTCGCCTGCGGCGTAATGGGGTTCCCGCTGCTCGTCCGCCCAATCCGGCTCGCCGTCGAGGCGATCGACAAGCGGCTCGAAGACGCTGCCGCAACCCTCGGCGCGGGCCGCTTCGGCGTGTTCCGCACCGTCACTCTGCCGCTGGCCATGCCGGGACTGATCGCCGGCGTGGTGCTGTGCTTCGCCAAGGCGCTCGGCGAGTTCGGCGCCACCATCACCTTCGTGTCCAACATTCCCGGCGAGACGCAGACGATCTCGGCCGCCATTTATACCTTCACGCAGATCCCGGGCGGCGATGCGGCAGCCGGCCGGCTGGTGCTGGTCGCGATTGCGATCTCACTGGCCGCACTGATCGCCGCCGAATGGCTGGCGCGGCGCGCCGGCACCCGTTTCCATGGCGAGTGACGATGCTCAGTGTGGAGGCCGACAAGGCGCTCGGCGAGTTTTCCCTGCATGCGCGGTTCGCGACCAGCGGCGGCGTCACCGCGCTGTTCGGCCCCTCCGGCGCCGGCAAGACCACATTGGTGAACATGATCGCGGGCCTGATCGCACCCGATGCCGGGCGCATCATTCTCGACGAGCGAATCCTGTTCGACTCGCAGCGGCGCATCGACGTGCCCGTGCACCGGCGCCGCATCGGCTATGTGTTCCAGGAAGGGCGGCTGTTCCCGCATCTCACGGTCGCCGGCAATCTGGATTATGGCCGGCGCATGCAGCGACTCCCGCGCGCGCCGGCCGAGCTGGCGCACGTCATCGACCTGCTCGATCTCGGCCACCTGCTCGAGCGTCGGCCAGGAAGACTCTCGGGTGGCGAGCGGCAGCGCGTGGCAATAGGCCGCGCGCTGTTGATGCGGCCTCGGCTGTTGCTGCTCGACGAGCCGCTCGCTTCCCTCGATGCTGCGCGCAAGCGGGAGATCCTGCCGTATCTCGAGCGGCTGCGCGATGAGGCGCAAGTGCCCATGGTTTATGTCAGCCATAACCCCGGCGAGCTTCGCCGGCTTGCGAGCACGGTCGTGCGGCTCGCTGCCGGACGCATTGCCGCAGTCGGCGGCAAGGAGCTGCTCGAGGAAACCGATACCGACGTGCTGTCGTGAGGCGGCGGCGCCGGCCGAGGTCAGGGATTGCCTCTCCCGAGCTTCGGCACTTGCTCGGCGAGATAACCGAGCCCGGCGACCAGCGCCGGGCCGCCGCACAGCGTGAAACGCGAGGGCAAGACAAGCCGCCGGTCAGCAGGGTAGAGTGCCTGCACCGCCGGATGGGTCAGATAGATCGAGCCCTGATCGTGCGGCACCGCAACGGCGCTGTGCAGCACGAGGAAATCGGGCCGCATCATCACCAGGGTTTCGAGCGGCACGAAACCGCCGAGCCCGGTGGGCGCGGCGGGAGGCGGGTTCAGGCCCGCTTCAGTCATCAGGGCGGCTGCAAGGCTCCTTCGCCCTTCGACGTAGCCGCCCTGCCCGACCAGCAGCGCCGTCGATGCGCCCCGACGCCGCTCAGCCAGACGCGAGCGCGCCGCATCGAGACGTGCCAGCGCAGCGTCGCCGCGCTCGGGATGTCCGAGCAATGCCGCCACCGCGCTGATCTGCTCGCGCGCCGCGCTGAGCGATTCGACGAGGTCGATCACGACGACACGGAAACCGAGCGCTCGCAACAGACGCTGAGTCAATGAGCGATCGCGCGGGCCGACCAGGACTAGGTCGGGCTCGAGCGGGATCGTGGACTCCGCCTGCCATTCGACGCGGCGGTATGCGCGCGCCTCATCGGCCACCGCCGACAGCGTCGGATCGGTCGCATAGGGCGAGAGCGCGACGATCTGCGCGGGGTCGGCGAGCGCGACCACCAGCTGGTCGGCGCAGATGTTGAAGGAGACGACACGCTGCGGCGGCGCAGCCGCCGCGGCAAGAGAAGACCCCCAAAGACAGCCCAACCCGAAACCGAGCCGGAGCAGCCGGGATGGAATTGAGCGGATCACCCCGCAATGGTGACACCCTCCGGTTCCACTGCAAGCCCGAAGTCGATAGGTAGAGAGGACGGAGGACGCAAGGACAATGCGAGGCGGATGGCGGCTTGAAGCCGGGCTGACGATGCTGCTCCTCCTGCTGGCGCTGGTGTCCTTGATGGTCGGCCCCGCCGGCCTCACGCCTCGCGCGGCGCTGGCGGGGCTGATCGACGGTCACGGTCCGGCCGGCATCATCGTCCGCGACATCCGCGCGCCGCGTACCGTCCTCGCACTGCTGATCGGCGCAACGCTGGGCCTGGCCGGCGCCGGGCTGCAGGGCCTGTTGCGCAATCCGCTGGCTGAGCCGGCCCTGTTCGGCGCGCCGCAAGCGGCGGCGGCGGCATGCTCGTTCACGATCGCCTTCTCGCTCGCCGGGGCAACCTCGCTCGTCGTGCCGCTCGCCGGGATTGGCGGGGCGCTGGTCTCGATCGGCGGCCTCGTCGCCATCGCCGGCCGTCGCGCGACGCTGACGGTGACGCTGCTCGCCGGACTCGCCTTCGCGAGCTTCGCCGGTGCGATGACCGCACTCATTCTCAATCTCGCGCCCAACCCGTTTGCTGCACTCGAGATCGCGTTTTGGCTGCTTGGCTCGCTCGAGGACCGCAGCACCGACCATCTCGCGATCGCAGCGCCGTTCTTCCTCGCCAGCTGGGTGATGCTGGCCGCGAATGCCCATGCCTTCCGGGCGCTCACCCTCGGGGAGGAGGCGGCGACGTCGCTGGGCGTCGATCTCGATCGGGTGCGGATCACGGTCGTTCTCGGCGTCGCGGTCGGGGTCGGCGCAGGGGTGGCGGTCGCCGGCTCCATCGGCTTCGTCGGGCTCGTCGCGCCGCATCTGGTGCGGCGGGCGGTCGGCTCCGATCCTGCACGTGTGTTGTTGCCGGCCGCACTCACCGGGGCGGCCCTGCTTACCGCGGCAGACGTCGCGGTGCGAGCCGTTCCCGCCGCCAACGAGCTGCGCGTCGGCGTCGTCACCGCACTTGTCGGTGTGCCGTTTTTCCTCGCCATGGTCTTTTCCGAACGGCGGCAGCTCGAGGGAACCCCCGCCTGATGCTGCGCGCCGTCGATGTCTCGATCGAGCTTGCCGGAGAGACGATCGTCGAGTGCGCCACCATCGACATCAAGCGCGGCGAGCTGGCATTGCTGCTCGGTCCGAACGGCGCGGGCAAGACCACGCTGCTGCGGGGGCTTGCCGGATTGCTGCGGGCTCGCCGCGGCCGCATCGAGCTCGACCGCCGGCCGCTTGCGACCTTCTCTGCGCGCGAACGCGCCCGGCGCATCGCCTACCTGCCGCAGGGGCATTCCTTCCATTGGCCGATGAGCGTCGCTGCCGTGGTGGCGCTCGGGCGCCATCCGCATGCCGATACTTTCTCGGCCCTCACCGCCGCCGATCGGGCCGCGATCGCCGCGGCGCTGACCGCCACCGGCATCGAGAGCTGGGCGTCACGGACGGTGACCTCCCTCTCGGGAGGCGAGCGGGCCCGCGTGGCGCTCGCCCGAGCACTGGCGACACAGGCTCCGACGCTGCTTGCCGACGAGCCGACGCTGTCGTTGGATCCACGCCATCAGCTGATCGTGATGGAGCTCCTCGCCCAAGCCGCCGATCGAGGCGGCGCGGTTCTGGCGGTCGTGCACGACCTCACCCTCGCCGCGCGTTTTGCCGATCGGGTCCTGATGATGCGAGACGGGCGGCTGGTTGCCGACGGCGCGCCGCGCAATGTGCTCACTCCCGAGCGGATCGCTGACGTCTTTGCCGTCGAAGCCGCCATGATCGACAGTGCGGTCGGGCCCATCCCGGTGTTGCAGCGGCCGCTATAGATGCGATCCGGATGGCGGGCGCTCGGGGGACGACACGTTGTCCGGAGTGCCAGGCAAGCGACAAGGGGAGATCATCCCGGTGATCATCGCACCTTCGCCCAGGCCAGCCTTCCGAGCCGCTTCACCCGGGCGGCCAGGGTTGCCGGCTCCTCGTCCTCCTCCGGCAGGCGCAGTCCGACGCTGGTGACACGACCCTTCACGACCTGATGGGCCAGCAGCGATATGGGCCCGAGCGGCACCACGTCGCCTTCCCGGGGTCGGCGCTTCACTTCCTCGGCGATGTGGTCGGCGAGCGAGATTTCAGCAGCCTGGGGAGCGATCGTCAGCCCGTAGATTTCCGCCAACTCTCCCAGCGTCACATCGCCGGACACGAAAAAGTCGCCGAGCAGCCGCGGGTCTGGGACAGCCGGCGGCGGCAAATCGACGAAGAAGCGGTCGAGCGCCTGCGCCTTTTCCGGAGGTGCGAGCAAATAGACATAGTCGCCCTCCCGTACCGGATCGGCCTCTTGCGGGCTGAGAATCTTCTCTTCGCGGACCACCAGCGTCGGCCGCGCCCAGGCCGGGAGCAACCCGCGTCTCAGATACGGGCTGTTGGCGGATACGGGATAGCCCACGATCTCCTGCTCGAGCTGACCGGGAAGATCGAGCTCGACCCGGCGCGGCATATGGTCGTGAGGCGGCAACGCAACATGCAGCCGCCGCGCCGCAGCCGCGATGGTCCAGCCCTGGACCAGGAGCGAGCTCAGGACGATGACGAACGCGATGTCGAAATACAGATACGCGTTCGGCAACCCGACCAGCAGCGGGATCGAGGCCAGAAAGATCCCGACCGCCCCGCGCAGTCCCACCCAGGAGATGAAGGCACGATCCCGCCAAGGGAAGCGGAACGGGGCGAGACAGAGAAACACCGCCGCCGGGCGCGCGACGAGCATCAATGCGGCAGCGACGGCGAGCGCCGGGACGAAGCTTCCGACCAGACGGGCCGGCCAGACCAGAAGACCCAGCAGCACGAACATCACGATCTGTGCGAGCCAGGTGACCGCGTCGAGAAACACGATCACCGTGTTGTGCGCCCGCGTCGCCCGATTGCCGACCACCAGGCCGGCGAGGTAGACGGCCAGAAAGCCGGACCCGTGCAGGGCCGAGGCAAGGCCGAAGATCACCATTGCGCTGGTGGTCACGAACGGGGCGTGCAGGCCTTGGGCCAGATTGAGCCGGTTGAGCACCAGGACCACGACCCGCCCGCCGATGAGGCCGGCCGCCGTGCCAACCATGGCCTGCGCGACAAGCAGGCCCAGCAGATGCTGCCACGAGCGCTCCCCCATCGTGAGGAACTCCACCAGCAGGATGGTGAGCAGAACCGCGAACGGGTCGTTGCTGCCGGATTCCACCTCGAGCGTGGCGGCCACCCGGGGGCGCAACCGCAACCCGCGAGCGTGGATGAGAAAGAACACCGCCGCGGCGTCGGTCGAGGCCACCACTGCACCGACGAGCAACGCCTCGGTCCAGCTGCTCCTGAACAGGACTTTCGCCACCGGAGCCGTCAGCACGGCGGTCAGCAGCACCCCGAGCGTGGCCAGGGTGAGGGCCGGGGCGAGAACATTGCGAAAAGTGGCAAACCGCGTGCGCAGGCCGCCATCGAACAAGATCAGCGCCAGCGCGATCGAGCCGACGAGATAAGTCGTGCGCACGTCGTCAAACTTGATGCCGCCCAATCCGGCCTCGCCCGCCAGCATGCCGATGAAGAGGAACACCAGCAGGAGCGGCACGCCGAAGCGCATCGCCATGAGGCTCGACATGATGCCCGCGAGCACGAGTAGCGCGCCGAGCAGAATGCCGATACTGACCGCGTCGAGAGCAGCCATGCGATGCGAATCCCCGCTCCCATTGGTAACGTGCGGGCGCGGCGCGGCAACCGGTAATTTGCCGGTCCAGGGTGACGCAGAGTGAAGCGGCCAACGGTCGACCCCGCATCGTGCCCGCAGGCGAGCGGCGTCGGCATCCTTTGCGGTGCCGGCGCGGCGCTGTTCTGGGCGGCCGGATTCGTAGCGGCGCGTCACGGCATTGCAGCCGGGTTTTCCCCCGCCGACATCGCACTGCACCGTTTCGCATGGGCGGGGCTGATCTTCCTTCCCCTGATTTTTCGCGACGGCATTGCCGATCTCGGCGGCATGGGCTGGGCCAGGGGCTCGTTGCTCACCCTCCTGGGCGGCCCGCCGCTCGCGCTCCTCAGCTATGCCGGCTTTCTGATCGTGCCGCTCGCTCATGGCGGGGTCATCCAGCCGTCCTGCGCAGCTCTCGGCGGCCTCTTGCTCGCGAGGTGGGCATTGAAGGAGAGGCTGCCCGGCTATCGCCTGATCGGCGCCGGGACCATCGTTGCCGGTCTGGTGGTGATCGGCGGGGAAGCGCTCGCGACCGCGGGGCCGCACGGCCTGGTCGGCGATCTGTCGTTCGCCACGGCCGGCCTCCTGTTTGCGGCGTTCGGAATGCTGCTGCGGCGGTGGCGTATCGCCCCGACCCGGGCAGTCGCGGTAACCAGCGCGTTGTCCCTCGCCTACGTCGCGATCCAGGCGCTGGCAGTCGGCTTCGAACGCATGATCGGGCTGGGGCTCGGCGAAAACCTTCTGCAGCTCGCGGTGCAAGGCATTTTCGCCGGAGCTGGCGCGACGTATCTGTTCACCTGGTCGGTGGGGCTGCTCGGCGCTGGCCGCGCCGCGGTCTTCCCGTCGCTCGTGCCCGGCTTCACGCTATTGATCGGGTTTCTCCTGCTGCGGGAGGTGCCGAGCCTCGCGCAGCTCGCGGGGCTCGCGACCGTCATGTGCGGATTCTGGCTGACGCAGAAGGCCTGACCTGATTCGGAGAGGGCCGATGCGCCTGGGCGCTGAAGCTGTTATGATTAGATAGTCGAGCATGTCCGCCACTCTCGCCCGTGCCCCATTGCCCGAGATCCGCGTCCGCAAGGCCGAGCGCGACGACATCGACGCGCTCATCGAGCTGGAGCATCGGGTTTTCGCGACCGACCGGCTGTCGCGGCGCAGCCTGCAACGCTTCCTGGCATCGCCGACCGCGGAGGTCCTGGTCGCCGAGGATGGCGGACGGCTCGCCGGCACGGCTATCGTGCTGTTCCGAGCGGGGACGAGCGTTGCCCGCCTCTATTCCATTGCCGTCGCACCGCATCTGGGCGGCCGCGGCGTTGCTCAGGCCTTGCTCGCGGCCGCCGAGGAGGCGGGGCTCGAGCGCGACTGTCGCACCATTCGCCTGGAGGTGCATCAGTCGAATCATGCGGCCATAGCGCGTTATCGCAAGAGCGGTTACCGCGAGTTCGGTCGGTATCGCCGCTACTACGAGGACGGTGCCGACGCCCTCCGCTTCGAGAAGCGGCTGAGCCCGCCGATTGCGGCGCTGAAATCGGCATCCCCCTATTTTCACCAGAGCACCGAATTCACCTGCGGCCCCGCCTGCATCATGATGGCGCTGGCCTGGGCGGACCGCGGCTTCAGGCCGACCCCGGCGTTCGAGCTCCAGCTTTGGCGAGAAGCCACCACGATCTTTTCCCCATCGGGACCCGGCGGCTGCGAGCCGTTCGGCATGGCGGTCGCTTGCAAGCGCCATGGACTGATTCCCGAGCTTTACGTGAGCCGCGGCGGCCCCTATTTCCTCGAAGGCGTAAGATCCGCCGAGCGGCGGCGGGTGATGCAGATCACCCAAGCTGCGTTCCAGCGCGAGGCCGAGCTCTTGGATATCCCCAGGCACCTGACTCCGGTACGCGAATCGGTTTTGATGGACGCCTTCGATGCGGGGAGCGCAGCCATCGTGCTGGTATCGGGCTATCACCTGCGTCCCAGAGGAATGCCGCATTGGATTTTCGCCTTTGGCCGTGACGGCCGGCATGTGCTCATGCATGATCCGGCGGCCATCAGAGACGAGCAAGGGATGGCGGCCGCCGCCGAGACTTACGCGGTACCCTGGACCGCGTTTGAGAGCGTGATCCATTCGGGTCGCGAGCAGCTGAGCGCGGCCATCGTCATCCGGAAAGGAACTACATGACCGGCTGGGTCATCCTGGTCGACCAGCCCAAGGACCTGCCCAACGCAGACACCCCCCACAAGGTGATCACGACGAGCGAATATCTCGCCCGGCCGCGGCTGTTCGACATGGGACGGCCGAAGCTTGTCAACCTGGCGCGCTCCTATGCGTATCAGTCGAAGGGCTACTATGCCTCGCTCCTGGCCGAGGCGCGCGGGCACCGGGTCGTGCCCACGGTCGAGACCATGCTCGAGCTGCGCGAGGCCAAGCTCTACGAGCATGCCCTGCCGGAGCTCGAGGATGAGCTGAACCGGTGCGCCCGGCGCGCCGATTTCCAGCCGGACGGCGAGCTCAAGCTTCTGGTCTGCTTCGGCATCGCGCGTGATACGCGCTTCGAATCCTTCGGTCGGCTGCTTTTCGACTGGTTCCGCTGCCCGGCGCTGGAAGTCATCATCGAGCCCGGCAGCTGGCTGTCGATCGAGCGCATCCGCCCCAGGAACATCACCCGTCTGGCCAACGGCGAGGCGATGTTCCTGCGTGAATCGCTGCACCAGCATACCAGGCGGGAGTGGCGCGACCCCAAGGCGCGTACGGTGGCCAAGTATGATCTCGCCGTTCTCTACGATCCGAACGAGAAGATGGCGCCATCGTCGGCCGCCTCGATCAAGTACATGGCGCGAATCGCCGAGAAGCTGTCGATCGACGTCGAGCCGATCACCAAGCGCCAGCTCGCCGAGCTGGCCGAGTACGACGGGCTGTTCATCCGCGAGACCACCTCGATCGACAACCATACCTATCGGTTCGCCCGCCGGGCCTGGCAGGAGGGCATGCCGGTGATCGATGATCCGATCTCGATGATCCGGTGCACCAACAAGGTGTTCCTGATGGAGCTCCTGGGATCCAATCAGGTGCCGACACCGCCGACCATGATGCTCGCCGAGGTCGGCGATCTGCCGAGGGCGATGGACGAGCTGTCACTGCCGCTGGTGGTGAAGATTCCCGATGGTTCCTTCTCGCGCGGGGTTCACCTCGTGAACAGCGCGGACGAGTTTCGCCGCATCGCCGACGAGCTGTTCGAGGAAACCGATCTTCTGCTGGCGCAGAAGTTCTTGCCCACCGAGTTCGATTGGCGCGTGGGAGTGCTCGCCGGCGAGCCGCTGTTCGTCTGCCAGTACCGCATGGCGCGAGGCCATTGGCAGATCGTGAAGCACCGGCCCGACGGCTCGGCGCGCGAGGGAGGCTGGCGCACTTTCGAGATCGACCAGGCGCCACCCGAGCTGATCGAGGTCGCAGTGCGCGCGGCGCGGCCCATAGGGCAAGGCTTTTATGGCGTAGATATCAAGGAGACCGATCGCGGCTTCATCGTGATGGAAGTCAACGACAACCCCAACCTCGAGCACGGCATCGAGGACCAGGTGGGCAAGGACGAGGTCTGGACCAAGCTGCTCCGCTGGTTCGTCGATCGCTTCGAGCAGTAGCCCGGTCGCAATTGGCAGCCGCCGGAGCGGGACGATTCACCGGGAATTGACCTTGCGTGACACATAGTTTGTTGCGCTTTCCGCCCGCGCGGAGCACACCATGGCTGCTGCAGACGAAAAACAGTGAGGGGCAAACCATGCCAAGCCTGAAGGTCGGCATCGTCAATGTGTTTGATGATCTGCGCGAGGGCGGACTTGCCCGCCCCGCGGCGGAGAAGTTCGCAGGTGCCTGGCTCGCCTGCTTTCTGGTGATGGCGCGTGGAAACATCCTCGCGGCATTCAGCCTCGACCATGCGCTCCTTGCCTCGGTTTGCGGGATCGTGGGCGCGCTGGTCACCGTCGCGCTCCTGGCGCAAATGGACCGCACGATCGACAGCGTCGCCCGGCAGGCGACGATCAGCGCGATTGCTACCTTCGTCGGAGACGTGTTCGCACACCCGTCCCACTTCGGGCCGCAATGGGCCGAGCCGGTGCTCACCGCTGGGGTATCGGCCGCCATCGCCATCGCTGTCTGGCACGCCAAGCGCTGGGCGAGGAGCCTCTGAAGGGACCCGTCGTTCACCTGCTGCGGGTCCTTCCGAGCGATGGTTCGGGGCGAACGGCCGAACCGGTCCGTCCCGCTTGCCTGGCCAACCGCCGCGACTCGGAAGATTGTGACCCTGCCTTCGTGCCATGCCGCATCAATGCCCAGACCGTGAGGGCGCGATGAGAATTGCCCTTTGCTGCGCCGAGCTGGTCCTCGCCTGTACGTGCGTGCTCACGAGCGCGCAGGCGCATGGCCAGACGCTCGACAAGGTCTCCTTCGGAACCAACTGGGTGGCGGAAGCCGAGCATGGCGGGTTCTACCAGGCGCTGGTCGACGGCACCTATCGCAAGTCGGGGCTCGACGTGACGATCGTGCCGGGCGGGCCGAACGTCAACAATCGCATCCTGCTTCCGGTCGGCAAGCTCGATTTCTTCATGAGCGCCAACACGCTGCAGAGCTTCGACGCAGTCGCGCACGACATCCCGACCACCGCCGTCGCGGCCATGTTTCAGAAGGACCCGCAGGTGCTGCTGGCGCATCCTGACCAGGGCATCGAGAGGTTCGAGGACCTGAAGCGGCTCACGCTGTTCATCTCCAAGGAGGGGCTGGCCACCTATTTCCAGTGGCTGAAGGCCGATTTCGGATTCAGCGAGGCCAAGGTGAAGCCCTATACCTCTAACCCGCAGCCGTTCATCACCGACAAGCGCAGCGCCATGCAGGGCTACCTGACCTCGGAGCCCTACGCGATCGAGAAAGCGGCAGGCTTTGCGCCGAAAATATTCCTCATCGCCGACCAGGGCTTCAACAGCTATTCGACCCTGATCGAGACCCGCCGCGCGCTGATCGAGAAAAAACCCGATCTGGTGCAGCGCTTCGTCGACGCTTCGATCATCGGCTGGTACAATTATCTCTACGGGGACAACGCTGCCGCCAACACGCTGATCAAGCGGCATAACCCGGAAATGACGGATCAGCTCCTCGACTATTCCATCGCCAAGATGAAGGAGTACAGGATCGTGGACTCCGGCGATGCCGCAACCCACGGCATCGGCGCCATGACGGACGCGCGCATGCAGAGCTTCTTCGAAAAGATGGTGCGCGCAGGCGTGGTCAAGCCGTCGATCCCGTTTCGCAAGGCCTACTCACTGGCCTTCGTCAACCGACGAGTGGGCATCGAGCTCCGGCGCTAGCTAGTCCAGATCCTCTCGTAGGTTTTTCCGAGGCCGCCCTCCTCGGTGTAGCTCCATTTGAGATTGTAGGCTACCGCCAACCGGATCCAGAGATGGTCCGGGATCGAATCCATATCCGCCCGATCGAAGATCATTCCGCCCCAGCTGGCCTGGGCCGCCTTGAATTTCCGGTGCAATGGCTGCGGCATGTCATCCCAGATGCCTACCTCCTTGAGCTTCTCGCGCACCAATCCCAGAGCAAAGAATGGAATGCGTATGGGATGCGGGAACTTGTAGACCCGACGACCTTTGCCGCTGGACGCGACTGAGCTGTCAGTCATGATAGCCTCCACTGATCCTGGGTCTCCTGGTGTCGGGTCAGTCGACACCTTGGCTCGTATCTTGCTTGCGCGATCTCGCTGCCGCAGTGACGGCCGTCACAGGTGGAAGCCCGTGCCGATTCGAACCCCGGGGTCGTGACGGCATTGGGCATTGTCCTGGCCTTGCCCCGGCCGTCAAGCGGAAGAGAACGAGCCGGCTGACCGTGCTGTCTCGCATGCTGGCTGGAGCGCGAAGGAGGAAAACGATATCGGCACCCGACGCATTCTGCGGTGCTTGATGGATGGTCCCGATGCCGCAGCTGCATGAATGGGATAGACGGACCACCCTCGACGGTGGGTTGCGGCTGCTGCTTCCGGTGCTGCTGCTGGCACTGGGCGTTGCGGCGTGGGAGCTCCTGGTGCGCCTCTATGCGATCCCCCCCTATGTGCTGCCGAGCCCGCGACTGCTGCTCGTGACGCTACTCTCGGATTGGCCGATCCTCTGGGCCGCGCTCCTGGTGACGCTCACCACCACGCTCCAGGGCTTTCTGCTCGCGGCCGGCGGCGGCATCCTGCTGGCCGCGCTGTTCAACCAGTCGCGGCTGATCGAGTACTCGCTCTACCCCTACGCCGTCATCCTGCAGGTGACGCCGATCGTGGCGATTGCGCCGCTACTGCTGGTGTATCTGCCGCAGCACGCAGCGGTGCTCGTCTGCGCCTGGATCGTCGCCTTCTTCCCGGTGCTCGCCAATACCACGCTCGGCCTCAATTCGGTCGACCACCGGCTCGCCGACCTTTTTCGGCTCTACGGGGCAACACGGGCGCAGGTGTTCTGGAACCTGAAGCTCCCTTCCGCGCTTCCCCACATTCTCGGCGGCCTGAAGATCGCCGGCGGGCTGTCACTGATCGGTGCCGTAGTTGCCGAGATCGCCGCGGGCTCGGCAGGCGCCGGCTCCGGGCTCGCCTACCGGATCTTGGAATCGGGGTACCGCCTCAACATCCCACGCATGTTCGCGGCGCTGCTCCTCCTCTCGGTCACCGGCATCATCATCTTTTTCGCGCTCTCGATTTTCTCGCATCTGCTGCTGCGCCGCTGGCACGAGAGCGCGATAGCACAAGAGGCGTGAGGGCCCTTACCCCACTCCGGCGCGACCACAGAGCGTGAGCATCGCATCTGCCCTGCGTTGCGTGCGTACCGTCACGCCAGCGCTTCCTCGCCGACGGATCAGCGATTGAGCGGTTCGAGCCTGGCGGCGGCCCACTTGCCGCGCGCGTCCGCGCTGGCCAGGAATTCGATGAAAGCGCGCGCCGCTTCCGGCGCCGAGCCCTCGGACATCAGCGCTCCCTCGTAAGTGGTCAGGACCTGCAATGCCGCCGGAACCGGCCCGGCAAATTGCACGCCCTTGCCCGCGGGGATTTCGCTCGCATTGTAGAGGCCGAGCTCCACCTCCCCTTTGGCGATCATCTCCTGGCTTTGCGCCTGACCGGGAACGACACGGATCTTTGGCCTTAGGACATCCAG
>DASXAP010000236.1:0-1786 GCA_036406655.1 Xanthobacteraceae bacterium
GCACCGGCTTCGCCGAGCTCGCGCGCCGGCACGGCGACTACGCCCTGGTCGGGCTTGCGGCCTGCGCGCGTGCCGCCGGCGACCGGCTGCGGGAGGTCCGGCTCGCCTTCTTCGGCGTCGGGGCGACGGCGCTGCGCGCCAGGCGCGCCGAGGCGGCGCTCGTTGCCGGCGAGGTCGAAGCGGCTGTCGCGGCGCTGGAGAGTGATCTCGCCCCGCCCGCCGACATCCAGGGCTCGCCGGCGGCGAAGAAGCATCTCGCCGGCGTGCTGCTGCGCCGGGTGGCGAGACAGCTGACGGGAGGCGGGCAATGAGCGCGCAGGTGCACGAGATCGCCGTCACCGTGAACGGCGAGCGGGTGCGGGAAAGGGTCGAGGCGCGCAGGACACTGGTCGATTTCCTGCGCGAGAGCCTCGCGCTCACCGGCAGCCATGTCGGCTGCGAGCACGGGGTGTGCGGCGCCTGCACGGTGCGGCTCGACGGCGCGGTGGTGCGCGGCTGCCTGGTGCTCGCGGTGCAGTGCGACGGGGCCCGGGTCGAGACGATCGAGGGTGTCGCCGACAGCGGCGAGATCGACGACCTGCAGCAGGCCTTCATCGCACGCAACGCGCTGCAATGCGGCTTCTGCACGCCCGGCATGCTGCTCACCGCGCAGGAGCTGCTGGCGGAAGCTCGCATGCCGAGCCGGGAGGCCATTCGCCGGCATCTTTCCGGCAACTACTGCCGCTGCACCGGCTATCAGGCGATAATCGATGCGGTGGAGGCGGTCGCCCGTGATCGGGCGAAAACGGCTGCGGGGGGAACGCCGGCTGTTCCCGCCGGGAGAGCTTCCGTGTAATCATCCGGCCGGAGCATCGCATGTGGTGGGTCCGGCCCGATGCATCCGCACCTGCCGCCGCGAGGCCGAGGGCTGCGGCCCCCACCGAGAGAGATCGATCATGCAGGACCATGTCTCCCCCCTGACCTTGTCGGAACGCGCGGACGAGCTCGAGGAGCGGATGATGCACGAGCTCAATGCGCGGATCGCCACCAGGTCGGTGCTGTTCAACCTGGCCGACGGGAAGGTCGCGATGGAAAGCGGGCCGGCGCTGCAGGCCAAGCACCCCGGCAGGCATTTCCTCATGGGCGCCGACCCGCGCCTGCCGCGGATGCCGGACAAGCCCACGCTCACGGATTTCTTCCGGCTGCGGTTCGCCTCGATGAACCATCTGCTGCAGAGCGCAACCCACGCGCTCAAGGCCGGCCTGAGCGAGAAGACGATCCTCGCCTGCCTGCTGCACGACATCGGCGTGGCCGGCTTCATCCGCTGCGATCACGGCTATTGGGGCGCGCAGCTGATCGAGCCCTATGTCGACGAGGAGGTGAGCTGGGCGGTGCGCGTGCACCAGGCCTTGCGCTTCTTCCCCGATCCGGCGGCCGGCTACGAGTACCCGGAGATGTACGTCAGATATTTCGGCGCCGACTACCAGCCCGAGCCGTACATCGTCGCGGAGTACGAGCGGGCGCGCAACCACAGATGGTACATGACCGCGCGGCAGATCTGCATCAACGACATCTACTCCTTCGACCCCGATGCCAAGGTCGATCTCGACGATTTCGCCGACATCATCGGTCGCAACTTCCGGCAGCCGAAGGAAGGCCTGGGCTTCGACGACAGCCCGTCCGCGCATATGTGGCGCACGCTGATGTGGCCGACGCGATTTTTGTGACTTGTAGGTTTGTAGGGTGGGCAAAATCGCCTGGGACGTCGTCGAGATCTGGCGATAAGCAGGAGCGATTTTGCCCACCC
>DASXAP010000237.1:0-15989 GCA_036406655.1 Xanthobacteraceae bacterium
CGGCTTGCGCCCGGCCAGGGCGACCTTCTCGTCGGCCGAGACGGCAAGCTTGAGGGTGACATTCGGCCTGCCTTCCTGCATCCGCCGGATATGGCCGGCATGGGCGCGGCGGGCATCCTCGGCGCCGAGCCCGACCTCGACCACGATTCCGGCTTCGGCCAGCTGCCAATGGCCGGCGCCGGACACCGCCGGATTGGGATCGGCCATCGCCGAGACCACGCGCGCGATCCCGGCCGCGATGACGGCGTCGGTGCATGGCGGCGTCTTGCCGTGATGCGAGCAGGGCTCGAGCGTCACATAGAGCGTGGCCGCGCGGGCATCGGCGCCGGCGCGCGCCAGCGCTTCCGCCTCGGCATGCGGTCTTCCGCCCGCCTGCGTCCAGCCGCGGCCGACGATTATCCCGTCCTTGACGACCACGGCACCGACCGCCGGATTGGGCCAGGTGTTGCCGAGCCCGCGGCGGCCCAGCGCCAGGGCGAGCGCCATGAAGCGGCTCTCGGCTGTCACTTGGCCATCGGGCAATGCAGCGGCTCCATTCGATCTCGCTGACGCGGATTAAGCTATATCAGGATCGGCCATTCTCTCATCCCGAAACGGGGCTCACCCGATGCTGATCAGCGGCAAGGAGAAGCTCGAGCGCATGCGCGACGGGCGGGCCATCTTCATCGGCGCCGAGCGCGTCGAGGATGTGACCCGCCACCCGGCATTCAGGAACGCCGCGCAGACGATCGCCGACCTCTACGATCTCAAGGCGGAGGCGAGCAAGCGCGACCTGTTCTCATTCGAGGAGAACGGAGAGCGGTACGGCCTTGCCTGGCTGCGCTGCCGGAACCGGGAGGACCTTGCCCGCCGGATGCGGGCGATGAAGGCCACGGCCGACGCCACCTTCGGCATGATCGGGCGGTCGCCCGATCACGTCGCCGGCCTGGTCACCGGGCTTGCGATGAAGCCCGGATTGCTGGACCACCTCACCCCCGGCTTCGGCACGAATCTCGTCCGCTACTACGAGCATGCCCGCAAGAACGACCTTTACCTCTCATTCGCGGTGACGCCGCCCTCGGGCATCCGCAGCAGCGAGATCTATGCCGGGGAGTCGCGCGATGATCCGACCCTCCACGTCGTCGGCGAGAGCAGCAGCGGCGTCGTCGTCTCCGGAATGAAGATGCTGGCAACGGGCGCCGTATTCGCCGACGAAGTCTGGATCGGCAACCTCACCGCCATCGACGAGAAGAGGGCCAGCGAGAGCATCACCGCCGCCATCCCCAACAACGCGCCGGGCGTCTCCTTCTGGGCGCGGGCGCCCTATGAGCGCCATGCCCGCTACGAGGCAGACTATCCGCTGAGCTATCGTTTCGACGAGACGGACGCAGTGCTCCTCTGTGACCGCGTGAAGGTGCCGTGGGAGCGCGTCTTCCTGCACAACAACGGCGCAATGTCGCGCCGCATCTACATCGAGACTCCGGCCAATTGCTACCAGAACCAGCAATCGAACATCCGCTTCTGGGCCAAGATGGGGCTGATCGTCGGGCTTGCCAGCCGGATGTGCCAGGCGAACGGCGTCGACAAGGTTCCGGCGGTGCGCGAGATTCTGGGAAGGCTCGCCGCTCTCGAGGCGACGATCGGTGCCCTGGTCAACGGCCAGATCGAAGCCTGCGAGGCCTGGCCCGAGGGCTATGTCACCCCCAACCGGCGCATGGTCTATGCCGCGCTGAACTGGTGCCAGGAGCACCACACCGAGATCATCGACACGCTGCGGACGCTCGCCGGGGCGGCGCCGCTGCAGATGCCGGCGAGCATCGATCTCGTGCACGATCCCGAGCTCAAGGATCGGTTCGCCCGCTGGTGGGGCACATCGTCGATGCCGGCACTCGAGCGGTTCAAGCTGTACAAGCTGGTCTGGGACCTGATCGGCTCGGAATTCGCCGGCCGCCACATGCTCTACGAGCGGTTCTATGCCGGCAACACGATCATCGTGCGCAACCAGAGCGACCGCGAGGCTCCCTGGGAGCAATTCCACGCCACGGTGGACCGGCTGCTGGAACGCGTCTCGCCCGGCAACGGGCCTTGATGCCGTGGCGGCGTGAGCGGCCGAGCGGGTCCGCCGGCTGATATCATTGCACCTTGATGCCGGCGGCTTTTATGACCGGCCACCACTTGTCGATCTCCGCCTTGTGGAAGGCGGCGAGCGCCTCGGGCGTCTGCTGCTCGCGCGGGAAGATATCCTGTGCCAGCTCGATCAGGCGCGAGCGTACCGCGGGCTCGGCCAGGCTCTTCACCACCGCATCGTTGAGCTTGGCCACGATATCCCTGCTCGTTCCCCGCGGCGCCCAGAACGCGTGCCAGAACGAGAAATAGAACCCCACCAGTCCGGCCTCGTCGGTGGTTGGAATCTCGGGCGCGACTGCCAGCCGGTTCCTGGCGGTGACGGCGAAAGCCTTGAGCCTGCCGGCCCGCACCTGCGGCAACGAGAGCGCGGGCGTGTCGAGCGCAATGTCGATGTCGCCCGCCAGCAGGCCCTGCATGGTCAAGCCGGCGCTCCGGTACGGGACGAGCTGAACCCGCACCCCGATCGAGCTCTGGAACAGGATGCCGCCGACATGGCTCGGCGTGCCGACGCCGGAGTTCCCCTGCGTCGCCTTGTCCGCATTGGCCTTGAGCCAGGCGATCAATGCCGGCAGGTCGTCGGCCGGCATGGTCCTGCGGGCGACGATCAGGAACGGCTGGGTCGCGATGAGGGCGATCGGCTCGAAATCCTTCACCAGGTCGAACTGCAGCGGATAGATCGCCCCGCTCGCGACATTGGTGCCCCATTGCCCGATCAGTATCGTATAGCCGTCGCCTGCGGCGCGCGCGACGCGACCGACGCCGATGCTGCCGCCGGCGCCGGCCGTGTTCTCGACGATGACCGGCTGACCGAGCGGCCCGCGCATGGCCTCGGCCATGATGCGGCCGATCACATCGGTCGAGCCGCCGGCCGCAAGCGGCACGACCATGGTGATGGGGCGTGACGGATAGGATTGCGCCCACGCCCCGCCGGTCGCCGCAAGGACGAGAACCGCAGCCCAAGCAGTGCAAATCCGGCTCACTTTTCCCCTCCCTGCTGCGCCGCTCGCAGCCCGTGGCAGGCGGCTGTCATTTTCTCGCTCCGGCGGTTGGCCTTCCCTCGTCCTCGCCCGACAGCTCGTCGAGCACCGCCTCGAAATCCTTGGCCTCGCGGAAGTTGCGATAGACCGAGGCGAAACGAACGTAAGCCACGTCGTCGAGCGCGCGCAGAGCCTCCATCACCATCTCCCCGATCGTTTCCGACGAGACTTCGCTTTCCCCCTGGCTCTCGAGCTCACGCACGATCTTCGAGACCGCCTGCTCGATGCGCTCGGGCTCGACCGGCCGCTTGCGCAGCGCGATCTGCACCGATCGAAGCAGCTTGTCGCGGTCGAACGGAACACGGCGGCCGTTGCGCTTGATCACCGTCAGCTCCCGCAACTGCACGCGCTCGAAGGTGGTGAAACGGAAATTGCAGGAGACGCATACCCGACGGCGGCGGATCACGGATGAATCCTCGGTCGGTCGCGAATCCTTGACCTGGGTATCGAGGCTGCCGCAATTCGGACAGCGCATGGCGGAGCACCCTGCGAGACGAGCGAGACGAGGAAGCCGGGCGGCGAACGGACGGCGTCGCGGCTGCTCGCGGTCACGAACCGCTATTCGCCGGCATAGATCGGAAAGCGGCCGACGAGCTTCGTCACCTTCTCCCGCACCGCGCTCTCGACCTGGGCGTCCTGCTCCATGCCGCGGCGCGCGAGCGCGTCGAGCACCTCGACGATGAGCTCGCCAACCTCCTGAAACTCGGCGATACCGAATCCGCGGGTGGTGCATGCCGGGGTGCCGAGCCGCACTCCCGAGGTCACCGTCGGCTTCTCCGGATCAAAGGGGATTCCGTTCTTGTTGCAGGTGATGTGGGCGCGGCCGAGCGCGAGCTCGGCGACCCTGCCGGTCAGGCGCTTGGGCCGCAGATCGACGAGCATCAGATGCGTGTCGGTGCCGCCGGAGACGATGTCGAGCCCCCGCGACTTGAGAGTCTCGGCGAGCGCCTTTGCGTTCGCCACCACGTTGCGGGCGTAGAGCTTGAAAGCGGGCCGCAGCGCCTCCCCGAAGGCCACCGCCTTGGCCGCAACGACATGCATGAGCGGTCCGCCCTGCAGGCCGGGAAAGACCGCTGAGTTGATCTTCCTGGCCAATGCCTCGTCGTCGGTGAGGATGAATCCCGAGCGCGGGCCGCGCAAGGTCTTATGCGTGGTGGAGGTTACGAGATGTGCCTGCGGGAATGGGCTTGGATGGACGCCGCCGGCAACCAGCCCGGCGAAATGCGCCATGTCGACCATCAGCTTGGCACCGACCTCGTCGGCGATTGCGCGGAAGCGGCGAAAGTCGAGAACCCGCGGATAGGCCGATCCGCCGGCAATGATCAGCTTGGGCCGGTGCTCGCGCGCAAGCCTCGCCACCTCCTCGAAATCGATCTGCTGGTCCTCGCGGCGCACCCCGTACGGGATCGGCCTGAACCACCGTCCCGACATGTTGACCGGCGAGCCATGGGTCAGGTGACCGCCAGCGGCGAGGTTGAGCCCCATGAAAGCGTCGCCCGGCGTCATCAGCGCCATGAAGGCGGCAACATTGGCGGAGGCCCCGGAATGCGGCTGGACGTTTGCGAATCTGCATCCGAAAAGCTTGGTAACCCGCTCGATGGCAAGCGTTTCCACGACGTCTACATGCTGGCAGCCGCCGTAATAGCGTCGCCCCGGCAGTCCCTCGGCATACTTGTTGGTGAGCACCGAGCCCTGCGCTTCCAGGACCGCCCTGCTGACGATGTTCTCCGAGGCAATCAGCTCGATCTCGTCGCGCTGGCGGCCGAGCTCGCGCCGAACGGCGTCGGCCAGCTCGGGATCCGCCTCCGCCAGCGACCTCGAAAAGAAGCTTTCCGCATCGGCACGGGCCTGCACATAGGCAGAGGACGACTCGCTCATTGCGGTTGCGGCCTCGTGTTTTTCGGCTCCTCCTGAGCGGAGGCGGCCGCTGGCGATACCATACAAGCCGCTGGCGAGCCAAGTTGCCGGCGAGCCCCGGCTCGGCTGCCCAGGTGCAGGCGGACCGCGCGGCCGGTCAGCGCTGGTCGCGGGACTCCAGTCGTCACCGGCAGAGGCGAGTGCCCGGGGCGCCACCGCGGACGGGAGGCGAGGCAAAGGCGCGGTGTTACCTTGCCTTGATGCGGCCGGGCTCGAAAAAAGAAGCCCCGGGAGGGTACCGGGGCCGCGGAGGACCGCAAAGCGGACGATCTCAGAGACGGTAGAGGATCTGGTCGGTCCAGAACCGTTCCAGCCGATGCAGCGACTTGTTGAGCGTGGTGAACTCGTCGGAATTGATGCCGCCGACCTGCTCGACCGTGCGCACGTGCTTCTGATAGAGCGCGTCGACGATGTCGCGCACCTCGCGGCCCTTGTCGGTGAGCTTGATGCGCACCGAGCGGCGATCGACGCGCGAGCGCTGATGGTCGAGGAACCCCATCTCGACCAGCTTCTTGAGATTGTAGGAGACATTCGACCCGAGATAGTAGCCGCGCGTGCGCAGCTCACCCGCGGTGAGCTCCTTGTCGCCGATATTGTACAAGAGCAGCGCCTGCACCGAATTGATGTCGGCCCGGCCTCGGCGGTCGAATTCGTCCTTGATCACATCGAGGAGCCGTCGATGCAATCGCTCCACCAAAGTCAAGGATTCGAGGTAGTAGGGACGGATGTGCTCGAAGCGCGCTTCGCGATCGGCCGGCTCCGCCGCCTTGGCAACGGCTTTCATCATGACGCCTTCCCGTGATTGTCGTTTTGAACGGCGAGGCCCTGTTTCCCCCGCTCGCGGCAGACCCTACGCCGCAGGGTCTAAAATCGGTTTAAGCAACACGATAAACATAACATTTATTCGCAACGGTGAATGATCGATTGAAGCTGCAAGTCGAGTGTTTGCTGCAAGCATTCGTTGACGACCATCGCTCGACCGGGGCGCTCCAATCCCGGCGACCGGCTGCAATGAAACCCGAGGCTCTCGCGCAGTCCTCAGGGCCGGCGCAGGAAGCGGATGATGCCGGAAAAGTCCACTGCGCCCTCCCCCGCCTCGACGAATTGATCGTACACCGCCGCGGCCCCCGCACCGAGCGGCGTCGCGGCCCGCGTCGAGCGCGCGGCGTCCTGCGCGAGCCTGAGATCCTTGAGCATCATTGCCGCGGTGAACCCGGCCCTGTAATCGCGGTTGGCGGGCGAGGTCGGCACCAGCCCCGGCACCGGGCAGTAGCTGGTCATGGACCAGCACTGCCCGGAGGACCTCGAGGCGATGTCGAACAGCCTTTGCGCGTCGAGACCGAGCTTCTCCGCGAGGAGGAAGGCCTCCGAGACCACGATCATCGACGCGCCGAGGACCATGTTGTTGCAAATCTTGGCGGCTTGTCCGTTGCCGGCGCCGCCGGCATGGACGATGGCCTTGCCCATATGCTCGAGCAACGGCCGCGCGCGCCCGAAGGCGTCCTCGGGACCGCCGACCATGAAGGTGAGCGTGGCGGCCTGGGCGCCTGCCACCCCGCCGGAGACCGGCGCGTCCAGCATAACAAGGCCTTTGAGCCGGGCCGCCTCGGCCACCTCGCGCGCAGTCGCGACATCGATCGTCGAGGAATCGATGAGCAGCGTCCCCGGTCTCGCGGTCGCGAGCACCGCGCCTTCCCCGAGATAGACCTCTCGCACCTGATCGCCGGCCGGCAGCATGGTGATGACGGTCTCTGCCTCCCGGCACGCTTCCGCCGCCGAGCCGGCTCGGCTGCCGCCTGAGGCGGCGAACCGTTCGGCGGCGGGGTCGCTCGTATCGAACCCCGTGACCGCGTGCTCCGCCTTGAGCAGATTTTGCGCCATCGGCAGCCCCATATTGCCGAGGCCGATGAAACCGATGCTCGCCATCAGCCGTCCTCCCGTCCCCAAGCTCGTCGGCTCGCTTCTCTCATCTCGGCTGCTCACGGGCCGCGAGCAACGCCATCACGAGATATGCTGCAAGCAGGATCACTTCCGCTCCGACGACGAGGAGGTTTCCGCCATAGACGTCAGGGAACAGAGTCTCGGCGGCCATCATCGAGATCACGGAGGTGAGCCAGATCACTGCGCCCCAGGCGGCGGCCAGCCATAGTCCCACGCCCGCCACGAGATCGATGACCGCGAAGTACACCGTCAGGATCTGATAGGAGGTCGGATCGGCCTCGAAACCGGAACCAAGCGGTGAAATGATCCCGCAGACGATCGCCCAGTGATACAGACCCTTGCCCAGCGACAGCACTGCCATGACCCGCAGGAACACGACGAGCCAATGCGACCATCGCCTCCCGGAGGTCTCGTCCCCGCCGGCATGCACCGGCTCGAGCCCCCGCGTCTGCTCCATGTTGATCATGGCAGCTCGAGCTCGTTCGTCACTGGCGCGAAATGCCGCTCGACCTCGGCGGTGCTGACCGCCTCGAGCACCCCGGGCTGCCAACGCGGTGCCTGATCCTTGTCCACGATCACCGCCCTTATCCCCTCGTACAGGTCGTGCCCGCGCACCACGCGGGAGACTATCCGGAATTCGGTGCGCATGCATTCCTCGAAATCGAGGCTGGCGCCGCGCCGCATCTGGGCGAGCGCGAGCTTGAGGCTCGTCGGCGATTTGGTGCGCATCAAGGCGGCGGCGGCCGAGGCGAAGCGCGCATCTGCCGCATCCGCGGCTGTCTCGGCATCGAGTGCCTGCAGTATCTGCTCGATCTGCCCGCCCCGAAACAGCCGGTCGATCGCCTGTCGGTGCGGATGCAATGATCCCTCCCCTGCCACCGCCGGGATGCCGCCGAGGGCGCCGTCGATCGAGGCGGCGCCGCACAGGCGGTCGAGCAGCTCCGGAAGCTGCCCGGAAGGCACCCTGTGGGTTGCGATTCCTGCGCTGACGGCATCGGCGGCATCGAGCCGCCCGCCGGTCAGCGCGCAATAGGTGCCGAGCTCACCGGGCAGCCTGGGCAGAAACCAGGTGGCGCCGATATCGGGGAAGAAGCCGATGCCCACTTCCGGCATCGCGAAGGCGAACCGGTCGCCGGCAATACGATGGGAACCATGCACGGAGATTCCCGCACCGCCCCCCATCACGATGCCGTCGATCAGCGCAAGATACGGCTTGCGGTAGCGTTTGATCCGGGCATTAAGGGCATATTCCTCGCGGAAGAACCCGAGCGCCTCCTCGTAACGACCTGCGCGGCCGAGGTCGTAGAGCGCGCGCAGGTCGCCGCCCGCCGAGAAGGCACGGGAGCCCTTCGCGACAACGATCACGCGAGTGACGGCGGGATCGCGCTCCCAGGCGGCGAGCTGGCGCGCCAGCGCCCGCAGCATGCACTGGGTGACCGCGTTGAGCGACTGCGGCCGGTCGAGCGTGACCAGGCCTGCCGTGCCGCGGCGCTCGAACAAGATGTCGGTGTCGACCTTCATTGCAGGCGGCAGCGCGCCGGTTCAGCACGCCGGCGGCGCGGGAGCCGCATCTCGTCCTTCGGCGCTGCTGCGCCCGGGGCGGCGCGCATTCATGGTCGCCATGACCGGCTAACTATTGCCGAGGCCAGGTTATCTTCCGCTCCATGATCTCGCTCCACGAGTAAGGGCATTCCAGCGGGAACATGTCCTCCTCCAGGAGAGTTTGGGCAGCAGCCTCGATGCGAGCTATCGCGTAGGCCTCGGTGACAGCCTCTTCGACCAGAGCCTTGAGCCCCGGGTTCTTGCGCAGGACTCGCAACACATGTCGGCGCTGAACCGCGATGCTGAGGCACCAGCTGCGGGAGCGACGCTTCCGTTGATGGTCCCATTTCAACAGATGCAGCAGGATGACACGTAAGGCGCTTTCCAACTTTTCATACTGCGCGTGCCCCACGTCATCGAGCTCCTCGGCGATGTTGAGAGCGTCGAGCTCGGCAACCCTGCCGGCGCGTAACAATTCAGCTTGCTGGAGCGCCCAGCTGTAAAGATCTCGATCGTAACGCGCCGGCACAGCCTTTTGCCCGGACCGACCCCCTGGTGCGGTATCCGAAGGATCATCCATCATCTGGTCACATTGCGCTCGGTGCGGATCAATTGCCCAATATATCCCGCATCACGATCAACCGCATCACCTCGTTGGTGCCCTCCAGAATCTGATGGACGCGCAGGTCGCGCAGCACGCGCTCGATCGGATAATCGCGCAGGTATCCGTAGCCGCCGTGCAGCTGCAGGCACCCGTTGACCACGGCAAAGCCGGTATCGGTCGCGAGCCGCTTCGCCATCGCCGCGAGCCGAGTGCCTGCCGGCTCGCCACGGTCGATCGCGACCGCGGCGCGGTAGAGCATCAGTCGCGCCGCGGAGAGCTCGGTTGCGTAGTCGGCGATGCGGAAGCCGAGTGCCTGGAAATCGGCCAGACGGCTGCCGAACTGCTTTCGCTCCTTCATATGGGCCACGGTTCGATCGAGGCAGAACTGCGCACCGCCGAGCGAGCAGGCGCCGATGTTGAGGCGTCCGCCGTCGAGCCCACGCATGGCGATCTTGAAGCCCTGCCCTTCCGCGTCTATTCGGTTGCCGATCGGCACGCGACAGCCTTCGAAGATCACCATGCGGGTGGGCTGCGAATGCCAGCCGAGCTTGCGCTCGTGCGCCCCGAACGACAGGCCAGGGGTGCCCTTCTCCACCACGAAGCAGGAGATGCCGCGCGGGCCCGCCTCCCCGGTTCGCGCCATGACCACATAGACATCGGAGCTGCCGGCGCCGGAAATGAAGGCCTTTGTCCCCTCCAGCACATAGTGGTCGTGCTCGCGCGTGGCGCGGGTCTTGAGAGCGCCGGCGTCCGAGCCGGCATCCGGCTCGGTGAGGCAATAGCTCGCGAACCGCCTCATGCTGCACAGGTCGGGCAGGAGACGCTTGCGCAACTCGATCGAGCCGTGGGCGTCGATCATCCACGCCACCATGTTGTGGATGGAGATGTAGGCGGCGGTCGAGGGACAACCCTGCGCCAGCTCCTCGAAGATCACCGCGGCATCGAGCCGCGAAAGCGCGGACCCCCCCGCATCGGCGCTCACATGGATGCCGCCGAACCCGAGCGCCGCCGCCTGTCGCAGCGTCTCGATCGGGAAGTGCTCGTCCTCGTCCCATTGCCGCGCGAACGGCAGCATCTCGTCGCGCGCAAAAGCACGCGCGGTGTCCTGAATTGCCCGTTGCTCCTCGCTGAGATCGAAATCCATGGCGGGGACCGATAGTCGGATCGGTCTTGAGCGTCAATGAACGGCGGCCGCCGGCGGGAACAGCGTCGGCTGCCTGCTTGGTCTCGCCGGAGGCCGGACCGAGCCGCCAACGAACGCTGGCGAGCATTCGCCGGATTGCGTAAAAGAGCACAAGAGTTCACCCGGGAGAATGATGCATGGCGATCAAGTACGGCCGCCCGATCGAGCTTCGCCCGGCCCCGCCCGAGATCAAGCCGGAGACCCGCCTCGATCTCGTCCGCCGACCACGCCGCAACCGAAAGGCGGAATGGATCCGCCGGATGGTGCGCGAGAACGTCCTCACCTCCGAGGATCTGATCTGGCCGCTGTTCCTGATCGACGGCGGGGCGCGCGTGCCTGTCGATTCGATGCCGGGCGTGGAGCGGCTTTCCGTCGATGAGGCGGTGCGCGAAGCGGAACGCGCGGCCGCGTTGGCCATCCCCTGCCTCGCGCTCTTTCCCTATACCGATCCCGGGCTGCGCGACGAAGCAGGCAGCGAGGCGCTCAATTCCGGCAATCTCGTCTGCCGCGCCATTCGCGCCATCAAGAAGGCCGTCCCCGAGATCGGGCTGTTATGCGACGTGGCGCTCGATCCCTACACCAGCCATGGCCACGACGGCCTCCTGTACGACGGCGTCGTCCTCAATGATGCAACGGTCGAGGTCCTGGTGAAGCAGGCACTGGTGCAGGCCGAGGCCGGCTGCGACGTCATCGCCCCGTCCGACATGATGGACGGTCGCATCGGTGCGATCCGCGCCGGGCTTGATGCAGCCGACTTCACCGATGTCTCGATCATGGCCTATGCGGCGAAATACGCCTCGGCTTTCTACGGGCCCTTCCGTGACGCCGTAGGGTCGGCGGCAACATTGGCCGGCGACAAGCGCACCTATCAGATGGACCCGGCGAACTCGGACGAGGCCCTGCGCGAGGTCGAGCTCGACATTGCGGAGGGTGCCGACATGGTCATGATCAAGCCCGGCATGCCTTATCTGGACATCCTGCGGCGGGTGAAAGACAGGTTCGCAATGCCGACCTTCGCGTATCAGGTCTCCGGCGAGTACGCGATGATCATGGCAGCGGCGCAGAACGGCTGGCTCGACGGGGACAAGGCGATGATGGAGAGCCTCATTGCCTTCAAGCGCGCGGGTGCAGCCGGCGTGCTCACCTATTTCGCACCGCGCGTGGCCGAGCACCTCGAGCGGGCGAAATCCTCGGCCTGAGGCGGGCAACAGGCTCCGCAGCATCGCACCCGCCGATCGTCGCCTCGCGGAGGAGCTCAGCCTCGGCCGACGAACGAGCGCTGCTGGACCGGCAGGATGGTGGTCTCGAACATGTTGGCTTCGGCCGGCAGCGAGGCCATGAAGGCGGCGAGCCGACCGACGTCGTCGAGCTGCAGGTGATACTCCGGTCCGGTCGCCTTCTCGGGCGGCACCTTCATCCATGACGTGGCGGTTGCGCCGAGGTGAATGATCGAGGCGGCGATATTGTACTCGCGATAATCGAGGGCGATGGACCGCGTCAGCCCCTCCAGCGCGAGCTTGGTTGCCGCATAGGCAGCGCCGTTCGGCCGCGGCGTGATCGACGAGATGCTTCCGACGTTGATGATCCGGCCGGATCTCTGCTGCTTCATTATCTTCAACGCCTCGCGGCTGCACAGGAAGGCGCCGGTCAGATTGGTGTCGATCACCTTCTGCCAATCGCGCAACGCGATCTGGTCGGTCGGCGCCCGCAAGGTGATCCCCGCGTTGTTGACCAGGATATCGAGCCGGCCATGCCGGTCCATGGTCGTCCGGAACAGGCTGACTATGTCCTCCTCGACCGAGACGTCGGCGGTGACCGGCAGGGCGCTGCCGGATTTGCCGGCGATCTCGCCGGCCGCGGCCTCGAGCGCGGCACGGCTGCGCGCCGCCATCACGACATGGGCGCCGGCAGCCGCGAATGCCCGGGCGATCGCCTTGCCGATGCCCTTGCTGGCGCCGGTAACAATGGCGACTCGATCCTCGAGCTGCGTCATGCGTCGCTAGTGCTGCGGAGTGTCCGGGCGGAAATACACGTCGACCTTCATGCCGACCGCCAGCGACTCGGGCTCGGCCAGGTCGACCAGCACCTCGACCACATCGACATCGGTCACCTGCCGCTGGCCGCGCGCATTGATGCGCCCCGGCTCGACCAGCGGCGCGATGAAGGAGACCTTGCCTGCGAATTCCCGGCCGCGAAAGGCCACCGGCCGCACCAGGGCGGATTGCCCGATCTTGATCTCTCCGAAGTCATGCTCGTCGAGCTCTGCGCGTACCCGCAGAGACGAAACGTCCCCGAGCAGGATCAGCGGCTGGCCTGCGGCCGGGTTGGCCAATTCCCCGGGCTTGGCATTGACCTGCAGCACGGTGCCGGCGATCGGCGCGCGGATGGTCAGCTTCTCGACCGCCGCCTGCGCCGCCGTCAGCTCGGAGCGGGCCACGTTCAACTGACCCTCGGCCTGGCTCGGCAGGAGCGTGTTGGTGTCGGTCTCCACCCGACGCAGCTCGGCCTTTTGCTGCTTCAGGCGATCCTGGGCGCGCGCGAGTGCTGTCCGTGCGCCGTCCAGATCGGCGGCTGAAGCGCGGCCGGCACGCCGGTCCACAGCCGACCTGTCGACCGCCGCCTGTGCATCGACGACTGCCCGCTCGGCATCGGCCACCGCATCCTCGGCCCGGCGCCGTGTCGCCGCCCGGCTCGATGCGGACTCGTCGTTGCGTATGCGCCGGCGCAATCCGACCTGGGCTTCCGCAGTTGCCAGCCGTGCCTGTGCTTCGTTGTCAACCAGGCGGATCAGCGGCTCGCCGGCAAATGCCGTATCGTTGGCGCTGACCAGCACCTGACCGATGACGCCGATAACCGGTGCGACGAGCTTGATCTCTCCCGATGCGGGCTCCACGCGGCCGGGAGCGACTGCCTGCCAGCGCTTTTCCTCCGCTGCCTCGGACCGCTGCGTTCGGGCCGCTTCCTGGGCGCGCATCTGCGTCAGCGTCGCGAAAGCGACCGCCAGGCCGAGGAGGACCAAGGCGAGCAGCAAGGCGGTTCTCTGCTTGAGCGTCATGGCTAATGCAACAGCTGCTCTCGTTCCCGTCGTTGCGCGGCAATGTGCCGGTGTTCCTCTCCAACGATGCGTCCGTCCTCGATGCGGACGATCCGGTCAGCGAAAGGCAATATACGAGGATCGTGGGACACAACCAACACGCCGTGCGAGGGACTCTTCGCGATCTCGGCGAGCAGGGTCATGATGGCCTGCCCGTTCTCGCCGTCCAGCGCGGAGGTCGGCTCATCGGCCAGAATGGCTGACGGGTTGCCGACGATGGCGCGGGCGATTGCGACCCGCTGCTGCTCGCCGCCGCTGAGCTCGCGCGGGAACGAGCTCGTCTTGTGCGACAGCCCTACCTTGGTCAACGCCGCCTTCGACTTGGCGATTGCGCCGGCGGAGTTCTCGCCGCGGATGTCCAGAGCCAGACGAACGTTGTCGATCGCGGTCAAGGTCGGGAAAAGATGATAGGATTGGAAAATGAAACCCACATAGCTGCGCCTGAGATTGGCCAGATCCTCGGGACCCGCCCAGGCGATCGAGCAGCCGCCGACCCGCACCGAGCCCGCGGTCGGGCTCAGCATGCAGCCGAGCACCGACAAGAGCGTCGTCTTGCCGCTGCCGGAAGGGCCCATCAGCAGGGTCAGCTCGCCGCCGTGCAGGGCCAGGCTGACCCCCTTCAGTGCCTGGACCTGACCCGCTCCGCTGCCGAGGACCTTCACCACATCGACAGCCTCGAGGAGCGGTGCGGTCATCGCGTGAACACCATGGCGGGATCGATCCGGGTGACCTTCACGATCGCAGCAATTGCCGATACGACGCACATGACCACGGTCAGCCCGAACAGGGCGAAAGTCAGCTCGGGTGTCATGACGATGGGCAGCGCCGTCCCGGCCGTGGCCCGGACTATGATCCAGCCGATGCCTGCGGCGATGCCGAACCCGACGACGGCGCTGAGCACCGCTTGCACGATGATGACCTGGTGAATGTAGAGCGCGGAGGAGCCGATCGCGCGCAGGGTGGCGAATTCGTTCAGATGGTCCTTGGTGCTGGAATACAGGGTCTGGGCGACGATGACCGCGCCGACGATCACGCCGAGAAGGGCGCCCGCGAACAAAGCCGCGCCGGCGCCGGTGTCGAACAGCCAGAAAGCACGACTGCGGTCGCGAAACTCGTTCGGCGTCAGAACCTCGACGTCCGACAGATTGCCCCTCAGGCCGGCGCGAATGCGCTCCACATCGGCGCCGGGGGCGATCTGGGTGAGAAAGTAAGTGGACTTGGTCGGAGCTATTCCCGTATAGGCGCGCGCCCGCTCCAGCGGCACGAAAATGTAAGGCGTCGTGGTGAACGAGCGGATGCCCTTGGTCAGCGCCGCCACCTGCGCCTTCTGCCCGCGAATCTCCGCTGTCGCTCCGATCCGATCGACCGCCAGCCGAGGCAAATACGATTGATCGACCGCGATGGTGTTGGGGACCGACAGATCGTCGATGCTGCCGGCGACCAGATTCCAAGGCGGCAACGCCCGCTTTCGCAGATCCGAGCCGACGACGAATACCGGGGTGGTTCCCCCGCTCGGCAGTCGCCATTCCGCAAAACCGATGACCACGGGCACGACGTCGGTCACACCGTTGATGGCGAGCGCTTGAAATCGCTTGCGGTCGTCCATCAGCGAGGGGTCTTCGAAGCACTTCGTGCCCACCGGCATGATCCAGAGATCTGCCGATGCATGATCGATCATGGTCGTGACCATGCGACTGAACCCGAGGTAGAGGCCCATCTGCACCGTCACCAGCAGGATAGAAAAGACGATCCCGACGACCGTCGCGACGAGCCGGAGCCGGTCGTGAATGAGGTTTCGGGATGCGAGCCGGAAGGTCAACGACATGGTAGCTGCAATCGGTTCGATGCAATGCGAGATACCGGAAGCGCCGGCCCAGCGAAGCACCCCTGCAAGCCAGTCGAGATAAGCCGTAAGAGCCGGGAATCCAAGAACGTTCCGGTCACGAAAGCTCGCCGAAAATGGATGCCCGCCTCCCCTGGTCCTCCGCGGTCGCGCATCGAGCCGAGGTCTAACGGGCGCCTGGCGCGGCCGCACGCACAAATCGCGACTTGAGGGAAGTCCGAAGCCCCGACCGTCGCCGATCCTGATTTGTTCCGGAACAGGCTGGCCGCAACCCGCGGCAACGCCGTCTCGCTTCGCGCGTCTCGTGGGGCAGTGCGGCCAGGCCGTCTGCCATGAATCCAGCATATTCGGGGGCGATTCCACTCGCGGGTGGCCCCTAAAGGTGGTGATGCCAAATGCAGAATTCCCGACCAAGCCGATGGTGTTCAGTTCTTCTCGTCGCGAGCCTGTTCAGCATTGCCATTTCCTTTGCGCAGGCCGCCGAGCCGACCGCAGCGGGGCTGTGGGAGAAGCTCGACGACAGTCAGCAGCAGCCGGTCGGCTGGTTCTTGTTCGTCGAGCGCAACGGCTTCTACGAGGGTGCGATCGCCAAGCTCTTTCCCCGGCCCACCGACGAGCCCAACCCGATTTGTGCCAAATGCACCGACGATCGCAGAAATGCGCCGCTTCTCGGCCTTTCGTTGATCAGAGACATGAGACGCAACGGCTTGCGATACGAGGAT
>DASXAP010000238.1:0-30279 GCA_036406655.1 Xanthobacteraceae bacterium
ATGCGAAAGACGGCGCCGTGCGCCTGTCCGCCGCGCTCACGCGGCTCGGACCGACCTATGTGAAGCTCGGACAGTTTCTGGCGACCCGCCCCGACGTGGTCGGCACGGCGATCGCGCGCGATCTCGAAAGCCTGCAAGACAAGATGGCGCCGTTTCCACAAAGCGATGCGGAAGCAGTCGTGATCAACGCGTTCGGCCGGCCGATCAACCAAATCTATGCGTCGTTCGGACCGCCCGTCGCGGCGGCATCCATCGCGCAGGTCCACAAGGCCGAGGCGGCGGCCGGCGACGGCGTCAAATCTGTCGCGGTGAAGGTGCTGCGGCCCGGCGTCGAGCGCCGCTTCAAGACCGACCTCGATGCCTTCACCTTTGCCGCGTCCTCCGCCGAGGCATTCTCTGCCGAGGCCAGGCGGCTGCGGCTCGTCGAGGTCGTCGATACGCTCCGCCGGACCGTGGCGATTGAGATGGATCTGCGGTTCGAGGCAGCCGCGCTCTCGGAGATGGCGGAGAACGCCAAGGACGACCCGGATTTCCGGGTTCCGGCGGTGGACTGGGACCGCACGACGCGGGACGTGCTCACGCTCGAATGGATCCACGCCACGCCGCTCTCCGATCGTGCTCGGCTCGAAGCCGCCGGTCACGATCTTCCGCGCCTCGCCGCCGTGGTGATCCAGAGCTTCCTGCGCCACGCGCTGCGCGACGGCTTCTTCCATGCGGACATGCATCCGGGGAATCTGTTCGTCGACGATGCCGGGTCGCTTGTCGCCGTGGATTTCGGCATCATGGGGCGGCTCGGGCTCAAGGAACGCCGCTTTCTCGCGGAGATTCTGCTCGGCTTCATAACCCGCAACTATCAGCGCACGGCCGAAGTGCACCTGGAAGCCGGTTACGTCCCGGCGCAACACTCGGCCGAAAGCTTCGCCCAGGCGATTCGTGCCATCGGTGAGCCGATCCACAACCGGACCGCCGAGGAAATCTCCATGGCCAAGCTGTTTGCGCTGCTGTTCGAGATTACCGCCCTGTTCGACATGCGCACCCGGCCCGAGCTCCTGCTGCTGCAGAAGACCATGGTGGTGGTGGAGGGAGTGGCCCGTTCGCTCGATCCCAAGCTCGACATCTGGACTGTCGCCGAGCCGGTGGTTCGCGAATGGATCGAGCGCCACCTCGGCCTTGCCGGCCGGCTCGAAGGGGCGGCCGAAGGCACGCGCGAGGTCGGCCGGTTGCTGGGCGGGGCGCCCGCGCTGCTGGCACGCGCCGCTGCGCTGGCGGAACGGCTCGACCGGATCACCCGCGACGGGCTGTTGCTCGCCCCCGAAACGGTCGCCGACATCGGCCGTGCCGAGGCTCGGCGCAGCCGCTGGAGCGCGCTCGCCCTGTGGATGATCGCCGGGCTGCTCGCCTTCATCGCCTATCGATTGCATTGATTGCATTGCAATCAGCAGCTGGCTATGCATGAGCCCTGCGGCAAGCACCGAGCCGGAGGACCGCTGTCGGCCGGGCACGAGGACAAGCGATGGCCAGCATCACCATCCGCCAGCTCGACGAGGAGCTGAAAAAGCGCCTCCGGCTTCGCGCCGCCCGTAGCGGCCGCTCCATGGAAGATGAGGCGCGCACCATCCTGCGCAATGCCGCAAGCGCTGATGATGCGGGGACGACCCGGCGTCGGAATCCTGATCAGTCTGCCCGCGCCGGCGCAGTGCATGCGCGCGCCACGGCTGCCGCCTCGCCGAGCGAGGCAGGCACCGGCCGTGTCCTCCTCGTCATTGGCGGGGGCATTGCCGCCTACAAGTCCCTCGACCTGATCCGCCGGCTGAAGGAACGGGGGGTGACGGTGCGCTGCGTGTTGACCAAGGCGGCGCAGGAGTTCATCACCCCGCTGTCGGCTGCAGCTCTCTCGGGACAGCCGGCCTTCACCGAGCTATTCGACGCGGAGAACGAGCTCGACGTCGGCCATATCCGGATGGCCCGGGAGGTCGATCTGGTGGTTGTGGCGCCGGCCACCGCAGATCTGATGGCCAAGATGGCGAGCGGGCAGGCCGACGATCTCGCCACCGCGATCCTGCTGGCAACACGCGCGCCGGTGCTGATGGCCCCGGCGATGAATCCCAGCATGTGGCAGCACCCGGCCACGCAGCGCAATGTGGCGCAGCTCACGGCCGATGGCTTGCTCATTGTCGGGCCGAACCCGGGTGAGATGGCCGAGGCTGGCGAAGCGGGGGTCGGGCGCATGGCCGAGCCTCTGGAAATCGCCGCCGCAATGGTGCCGCTGCTCGACCAATTCAACCGCGGCAAGCCGCTGGCGGGGACGCATATGCTCGTCACCTCCGGGCCTACCCACGAGCCGATCGACCCCGTGCGCTACATTGCCAATCGCTCGTCGGGCAAGCAGGGCCACGCGATCGCAGCGGTGGCCGCCGCCGCGGGGGCCGCCGTCACGCTCGTTTCCGGTCCGGTCAATCTCCCCGACCCGGTCGGGGTGAAGCTGGTCAAGGTGGAAACCGCCCGCGACATGCTCGCCGCCGTCACCAAGGCGCTGCCCGTCGATGTGGCGGTGTTCGCCGCTGCCGTCGCTGATTGGCGCGTGGACCAGCCGAGGGCGAGCAAGATCAAGAAACAGGCCGGGGCTTCGCCGAGCCTGGAACTCGTGGAAAATCCCGACATTCTCTCGATCGTTGCAGGGAAAAGCGGCTTGCGCCCCCGGCTGGTGATCGGTTTTGCAGCCGAGACCGACAACGTCGTCGCCCATGCGCGGGCAAAGCTCGCGCGCAAGGGCTGCGACTGGATCGTCGCCAATGACGTCTCGGCGCCGACCGGGGTGATGGGCGGCGATCGCAACGCCGTCCATCTCGTCACCGCGGCCGGGGTGGAATCGTGGCCGGCGCAGCCGAAGCAGGACGTGGCACGGGCGCTTGTCGCTCGTATCGCCGGAGCGCTTGCCGCAGCCAAATGACGACGAAGCTCAAGGTCAGAGTGGTGCGGCTCCCGCATGCGAGCGACCTGCCGCTGCCGAGCTACCAGAGCGAGCAGGCCGCAGGCCTCGACCTCCAGGCGGCCATCCCGGCAGGCGAGCCGGTCCGGCTCGCGCCCGGCCAACGTGCGATGATCCCCACCGGCATCGTGATCGCCCTGCCGCCCGGTCTCGAGGGGCAGATCCGGCCACGTTCAGGTCTCGCGCTGCAGCATGGCATCACCGTCCTCAATTCCCCCGGCACCGTCGATGCCGATTACCGCGGCGAGATACGGGTCATCCTCGTGAACCTGGGCGACGCCCCATTCCAGATCGAGCGTGGAACCCGCATTGCTCAATTGGTGCTCGCCGCGACCGCGAAGGTCGTGCTTTGCGAGGTGGCGAGCCTCGATGAAACAACGCGCGGAGTTGGGGGTTTTGGTTCTACGGGAACTGGACGGCAAACGCGCACCTAGCGGTCCCCCGGTTCCCGGTAACTGGTGGTTCAGCCCCATGCCGCTGCTTCCTCGTAAGGGCGTCCTGGCCGTGGCCGCGGTGATCGACATCGCGCTAAACGCACGCAATCGGCCGGTTGCGGCAAAAGCCTTGGCGACGCGGCACATGTTGCCGCCGCGCCACTTGGAACCGGTGCTGCAGGCGCTGGTGCGGCACGGCATCCTCAAGGGAATTCGCGGGCCGCGTGGCGGCTACGAGCTCGCGCGCGAGCAGCGCCGTATCAGCGCGGACGACATATTGCGCGCCGCCGGCACGGCGGAGGACCTCGATGACATCGCCGATGCCCAATCGGCGCTGCTGAAGAAGGTGGTGATGCCGGCATTGGCCGAGGCCGAGCATGTCTTCTCCGGCGCGCTGGCGCGGATCACCGTCGAGGATCTGATGCATTCCGCCGAGGATCTGCGCAGGAGCGCCGAAGCGTGACGGGCACCGGCCCGGTGGCGGCGCCTTCGACGGCGCAATGCCGGACCGGGATCGCGGGCGGGCTACGGCATGTCCCGATCGGAGCGAATCAGAACGTCGTCATGGCCGGGCTTGTCCCGGCCATCCACGCCTTGTTCGCCAAGGAAAGACGTGGATGCGCGGGACGTAAGCGCGTTCATGCGCGTCTTACGACGCGCTATGCCCGCGCATGACGTGCACGCAAATGAGAGGAATCAGCTGTAGGTCCGGGTCTGCCCCTCTGTCCGCCTCACGCCACGCGAGAAGACCAGCAGGCCGGCCCAAGCCTCACCTGGCCCAGGCCTCACCCGGCCCTGCGGCCCTGCTTCATGGCATCCCACCACGGGCACACTCCCGGCATGAGATGGTAATTGCCCTCGATGACCTGCACCGGCTGCCGCTGCCCATTCTCGGCCGCTTCGATGCACAACCGCCGGGCCTCCTGCTTCTTTTCAGCCGACATCCATCGGCGCTCATGGCCCCACAGGCTCGGGCCGAACTTACGCTCGAACGGACGCCAGGTGCGGTCGTCGATCAACTGCCCGCCCCAGCCGTACTCGACCAGGAAGCCGGAGGGATTCCAGGTGTAGAAGGAGGTGACGTAGTCGCCGGAATGGCGGCCGAGCGTCACGCCGATGAGCTCGGGATCGCCGAGGGCGAGATCGTAACCCTGCCCGACATCGTCGAAGCTGTAGAGCTCCAGCATCATGTGGTGGACCATGTTGATGCCGGTCTCGACCAGGGCGATGCTGTGATGACGCGGATTTACGTGGAAGAAATAGCCGGGAAACGGCCGGGTCCAGTAATCGCTCAGCTTGAACCCGAGCACCTCCCGATAAAATCTCATCACCTCGGCGATGCGCTCGAAATGCATCACTACGTGGCCCATGCCGAGAGGACCGGTGCGAAACCCAGAAATGTTCCGGCCCGGTCGGAATGGATCGCTCGTGCTCTCGGCGCCATGGAAGATCTCGAGCCGATTGCCGGCGGGATCGTTCAGCACCACGAGATCCGCCACGTGCCGCTCCTCGGCCAATGCCCGGGAGCCGCGCGCAACCTTCGTTCCCGCGGATTCGACCCGAGCGGCAAGGGCGTCGAGCGCCTCGCCGTTCGCGACCTCCCAACCGAAAAAGGAGATGCCCTGTCCGCCATCGGCATCGACCACGAGCCGCTGCTTGCGGTCATCCATGCGGAACGCGAGTGATGCCGGCCCCTTGTCGATCTGCTGCATCCCGAGGAAGCTCGACCCGTAGCTCGCCCAGTCCTCGATATTCTTGGCGCGCACGCCGACATAACCCAAGGCTTCGATACCCATTTCGTCCTCCTCGCGCGGTGCCTGACGCCTCTGCAGGCCCATCAGCACCGACAAGCCGGGGCGGCGCAGCGACTACGCAGCGTCCATGCTCGCGCCAGGTCCGGCTCGCCGGAGTCTCGCGACGAGCCTCGACTATTTCCGTGCCGCCTTCGCTTGCCTCGCGATCGTGTCCTTCAGCCGCGGATAGGCCCGGTACGCGTTGGCCTCGAAAATCCCGCGCTTCGCCTCCGCCGAGAGTCCGGGCGCGTTCTCGACGTAGCGTCTGGTGTCGTCGAACGGCTTGCCGGTCTGCGGGTCGTCGCCGCGCACCGCCCCCAGCATCTCCGACGCGAACAGGATGTTGTCGAGCGGAACCACCCTGGTCATGAGATCGATTCCGGGCTGATGATAGACACACGTATCGAACCACATATTGCTCTTCATCAGCTCGTCGAGCGGCGGTCGCTTGTTGTTGATGGCCAGCCCCCGGTAGCGGCCCCAGTGAAACGGCACCGCTCCGCCGCCGTGCGGAATGATCAGCTTCAGGGTCGGGAAATCCTTGAACAGATCGCCCATCATGAGCTGCATGAATGCGGTCGTGTCGGCATTGATGTAGTGCGCCCCGGTGCCGTGAAAGTTGGGATTGCAGGAGGCGCTGACGTGGATCATCGCGGGTACGTCGAGCTCCACCATCTTCTCGTAGAGCCGGTACCACCAGCGGTCGGTGAGCGGCGGAGACGTCCAATGGCCGCCGGACGGGTCGGGGTTGAGATTGCAGCCGACGAAGCCGAATTCCTTCACGCACCGCTCGAGCTCGCCTATGCAGCTGTCCGGGGAGACGCCGGGGGATTGCGGGAGCTGGCACACGCCGATGAAATTTTTCGGGTAGAGCGTGCAGACCCGGTGAATCATCTCGTTGCACACCTGTGCCCAGGCGAGGCTGACGTTGTAGTCGCCGATATGGTGGCTCATTCCCATGGCGCGCGGCGAGAAGATGGTCAGGTCGGTCCCGCGCTCGCGCTGCAGCCGGAGCTGATTGCCTTCGATGCTCTCGCGAATCTCGTCGTCGCTCGCCTTCAGCGATGATTTCGGGGGCTGCTTCGCCGGCTCCTTGACATTGTCCACCTGCTCCTCGCGCCAGCGCAGCAGGTCCTTCGGCTCGGTCGTGTAGTGACCGTGACAATCGATGATCATGACATCCGTCGCTGCAGGATTCTGCGGCTGCATCCTTCTTGCCCGGGCTCCCGCCCGCCGGCAGCTGCCGGAAAGTGCCTGCCAATGCGCCGAGATGCTACGAACCGCGCTTTACCATTGTCAAATCGGGGCTGCGATCCCGCGGCGTGCTGCGCGATCCCTGCCCTGGAAATGAGTGCGCAGCTCCCGGGCCATGCGCTAGGATGCGGTCGAGCATCGCAACGGGGCAGCAGCATGGCAGGCATTCCGCGCTTGAACGGCGTCATTCGCGCATTGGAGTCGGGCAAGCCGGCGTTCACGTCGTTCTGCCAAGCGGATCCGGAGACGGCGATTGCGATGGCCACCGCCAGGTACGACGGCGTCGTCTACGAGATGGAGCATAATCCGTGGGACATCCGCGCGCTGCGCGACAGCCTCCAATACATGCTCAATCGCGGCCAGATCGCCAAATCCGCTTCGGTCGCGCCCGGCGTCACGCCGATGGTGAGGATTCCTCCGAACGGCGCCGAGAAGGCGCAGTTCCATGCCAAGCAGGCGCTCGATCTCGGCGTCTACGGCGTGGTGTGGCCGCACATCTCCACGGTCGAGGAGGCCTACAACGCGGTCGCCGCGTGCCGGTATCCGCGCCTGAAGACGGCTGCGCTCCACGAGCCGGCCGGCGTGCGCGGCGACGGGCCGACCCAGGCCGTTCGCTACTGGGGCCTCTCGCAGCAGGACTACTATGCGCGTGCCGACGTGTGGCCGCTGAACCCGCAAGGCGAGATTTTGGTCATCCTGATGATGGAAGACACGGTGGGAATTCAGAATCTGTCCGATATCCTCGCGAAAGTGCCTGGCATCGGTGCGATCCTGATCGGCGAAGGCGATCTGTCCCAGGAACTCGGCTATCCGCGCCAGTACGAGCACCCGGAGGTGCTGAAATGGATGGCGCGGGTGGTCGAGACCTGCAACGCGCACAAGGTCGTGGTGGGCCATCCCCACGTCGATGCAGCCAACGTCGAGCGCATTCTCGGCGAAGGCTATCGTTTTCTCATGGCGGCGCCGGTGCGCAGCTACGCCGCCTTGGAGAAAGGATTGCGGCTCGCCGGAAGGTAGAGGACAGGGACCGAGACCAAGTCCGCAAGGGCCGAACAGGCCGGCCGGGCGAGCGGTTGGCTGTGTATCAGCGAGACTTGCCGCCCTCCTTGGGGCATCGGCCGGGCCGTTCACGATCTGGACTCTTCCGGCGCATAACTGCTTGGGGCTAAAGTAGATCGATTCGCGCTGCCGTTCGGCGGAAGAGGCACTTCGCCGTGCGGCGCGCGGAGCCGGCGTTCACACGATGCCGGTAAATGCGGCCAGGGGCAGCGGGTATGCCGGACGCGATCCGGATCACCGTGGAGGGCTTTGGGGCTCATCCGCAGCAGAAAGCGCGTGCGCTCGCCTGCGGGCGGTCCTGTGCAGCGGTCCCGGTCGCCATTGCGCTGGCGGGGCTGCCCTCCTCTGCGGGGGTCGCGCACGCTGCCGCGCCGATGCTCCCCGGGCTCGACCGCTACATCGTCGCAGCCGCGCTGCTCGATCGGCAGCAGATCGCCGCCCTCGCCCTCACGCTGGGGATTCTCTGCTTTGCCGTCATCACCGCGATCCTTCTGGTGCGGGCGCATCGCCGTCTCGCCGAGCTGGAAGCAGCGGCCCGCGACGACAGCCTCGCGGCGAAGGCGGCAATCGATCGGGCCTACGGCCTCCTGCTGTCGGAGCCGCAGGTGCTCATCGCCTGGGCGGCGGCAGCCGAGCAGCCCGAGATCGTCGGCGATCCGCTGCTGGTGACCGGCGTCGCCCCGCCGCAACGCGTGCTGACCTTCACCGCCTGGCTCGGGAGCGAGGCGGCGCGCGACGTCCAGCATGCGGTCGATGCGCTGCGCGCGCGCGGCGTGAGCTTTGCCGCGACGCTGACGACGCTGGCCGGCCGCATCGTCGAAGCCGAAGGCCAGGTCATCGGCGGGCGGGCGATCCTGCGGCTTCGCGAAGTAAGCGGAATGAAGTACGAGCTCGCCGATCTTCGTCAGCGCTATCAGAAGCAGGCCGACGATGCGGCTGCGCTTCGCACGCTGATCGATGCGATGCCGGCGCCAGTATGGGCTCGTGCCGAACGGGGCCAGCTTGCGTTCGTGAACCAGGCCTATGTCCGGGCGGTCGAGGCCCGCGACGGCGGCGAGGCGATCGAGCGCGGCGTCGAGCTGTTCGATCGCGCCGCCCGCATCGAGCTGTCTCGCGCGCACGAGGCCGGGCAGCCCTATTGCGGCCGGTTGCCGGCAGTGGTCGCCGGCCAGCGCAAGACCTTCGACGTGACCGCCGTCGCCGTTCCCCGCGGCAGCGCCGGGATCGGAATCGACGCGACCGAGACCGAGCTGATGCGTGCCGAGCTCGCCCGCATGATGGATGCTCACCGGCGCACCCTCGACCAGCTTGCGACCGGCGTTGCCATCTTCGGCTCCAATCAACGGCTGAGCTTCTACAACGCCGCCTACCGCCTGCTGTGGGAGCTCGATGCGGCATTCCTCGACCAGTGCCCGACCGACTCCATGGTGCTCGATCGGCTGCGCGCCGTGCGCAAGCTGCCGGACGAGCAGGATTTCCGGCAATGGAAGACCGCGCTGCACGAGGCGTATCGAGCCGTCGAGGCCAAGGAGCAGATGTGGCACCTGCCGGACGGCCGGACCATGCGGGTCGTCACCACGCCCAATCCGGAAGGCGGCGTGATCTACCTGTTCGACGACGTGACCGAGCGGCTCGATCTCGAGCGCCGTTATGATGCGCTGATCCGGGTTCAGGGCGAGACGCTGGACAATCTCACCGAGGCCGTCGCGGTGTTCGGCAGCGACGGCCGCTTGCGGCTTCACAACCCGGTGTTCGCGCGGATGTGGCGGATACCACGCGAGGTCCTGGCGGAGCACCCGCACATCGAGACCCTGAGCGGCCTGGTTCGGCCGCTGCACGGGGATCGGCCGATCTGGCAGCGGCTTCGCGCTACGATCACGGCCATCGACAACCGTGAGCCGGTCGTCGGCCGGCTCGAGCGCTCGGACGGCAACCTGGTGGACTGCGCCACGGTGCCGCTGCCCGACGGCGCCACCCTGGTGACGTTCCAGGACGTGACCGATACCGTCAACGTCGAGCGCGCGCTCCGCGAGCGCAACGAGGCTCTGGAAACGGCGGACAAGCTCAAGATCGACTTCGTCCACCACGTCTCCTACGAGCTGCGTTCACCGCTCACCAACATCATCGGCTTTGCCCATTTTCTCGGCGACCCAGTCACCGGCCCATTGACCGAGAAGCAGCGCGAGTATCTCGGCTACATCACCGCCTCCACGAACGCGCTGCTTGCCATCATCAACAACATTCTCGATCTTGCCACGATCGATGCCGGCGCCATGACCCTCAATCTCGGAGTGGTTGACATTCGCAGGACCATGGAGGCGGCCGTCGAAGGGGTGCAGGATCGCCTGGTCAAGAGCGGCATCCATCTGGAGATTCGTGCCGCCCCCGACATTGGCAGCTTCGTCGCCGACGAGCGGCGGGTGCGCCAATCGCTGTTCAATCTCCTGGCCAACGCCGTAGGCTTCTCGCCCGGCGGCGAGACGATTATCTTTGCCGCCCAGCGGCTCAACGATGCATTGGTATTCTCGGTTACCGACCGGGGTCCCGGGATCCCCGCCGAGGTGAAGAACAAGGTTTTCGACTGGTTCGAGACCCATTCGCTGGGCTCCCGCCACCGCGGAACCGGGCTCGGCCTGTCACTGGTGCGCTCGTTCGTGGAGCTGCACGGCGGCTCGGTCACTCTCGAATCCGCGGTCGGGCGGGGCACCACGGTGACTTGCGTTTTCCCGATCGAGCGCCGAATGGAACGGCCGGCCGCATGAGACGGATCTCAAACCATGGCGATGCTTTCGAGCACCCCGGGCCCCTCGAGCTTCTCCGTGGCGCTGCCGGACGAAGCGGCCACTTACCGCCTCGCCGTCGATATCGCCAATTCGCTCCGGGGCGGCGAGCTCGTTACCCTGTCCGGCGATCTCGGTGCCGGCAAGACGACCTTCGTGCGCGCGCTGATCCGCTATCTTGCCGATGATCCCGACATCGAGGTGCCGAGCCCGACATTCACCCTGGTCCAGAGCTACGAGCTGCCGGCATTCACCGTGGTTCATGCCGACCTTTTCCGCCTTTCCGGCGCGGCCGAGCTCGGTGAGCTCGGGCTCGACGATCTGCCGGAGAATGCCGTCGTGCTGCTGGAGTGGCCGGACAGGGCGGGGGCCTGGCTGCCGCCCGACCGGCTCGATGTCGCGCTGACGCTTGCGCCGAAGCTGAAGCTCGAATTCCGTCACGCCCGTGTCACCGGCTACGGGTCTTTCGCGCCGCGGGTGGAGCGCCTGGCGGCAACCCGTCGATTCATCGCCGAGAGCGGTTACAGCGAAGCCGGACGCGGATGGCTCCACGGCGATGCTTCGACCCGTTCCTATGTGCGCCTCTCGCTCGATGAGAAGACCGTGATCCTGATGGACTCGCCGCGCCGGCCGGACGGACCGCCGGTCCGCGACGGGCGATCCTATAGCGCGATCGCGCACCTCGCGGAGGATGTAGCGCCGTTCGTGGCGATGGCGAACGGGTTGCGGCAGCACGGCCTCTCGGCGCCCGCGATCCATCACGCCGATCTGGATCTGGGGCTGCTCATCATCGAGGATCTCGGTGACGAGAGGGTGGTGATCGGCGATCCGCCGGCGCCGATCGAGGAGCGCTACGAGACGGCGATCGACGCGCTCCTCATGCTGCACGCACGCCGGCTGCCGGACGTGCTTCCGGTCGCGCCGCAGGTGGAGCACCGCATCCCTCCCTACGACCTCGACGCGTTCCTGATAGAGGCGGAGCTGCTGCTCGATTGGTTCCTTCCCCGCCTCAAGGTTCCCCTGCCCGACAGCGAGCGCCACTCGTTCCGGACGTTATGGCGTGAGCTGCTGGAGCCGGCAATCGATGCTCCGGCAACCTGGGTCCTGCGCGACTTCCATTCGCCGAACCTGCTCTGGCTGCCGCGGCGGAGCGAGGTCGCTCGGCTCGGCATCCTGGATTTCCAGGATGCGGTCATGGGGCCGCCGGCCTACGATGTCGCCTCCCTGCTGCAGGACGCCCGGGTCGACGTCTCCGAAGAGACCGAGCTGGCGCTGCTCGGGCGCTACGTGCGCGGGCGGCGGCAGCTCGAGCAGGATTTCGACGCCACCCGGTTCATCAGGATCTATGTGACGTTGGCGGCACAGCGCGCCAGCAAGATTCTGGGTATCTTCGCGCGGCTCGATATGCGCGACGGCAAGCCGCAATATTTGCGACACATGCCGCGGGTATGGGGATATCTGCAGCGCTCGCTGGGCCATCCGGCGCTGGAGTCGCTCAATGCGTGGTACATTGCCCATGTGCCGGCCCTGAGCTCGATTTAGCCCGGCGATCGGGGGCGGATGGATGAGCGGTACTGGCTGCAGCGCGCCGAAACGAGCCATGGTGCTCGCCGCGGGTCTCGGCACGCGCATGCGGCGCTTCAACGGCAACCTTCCCAAGCCGCTCGTGCCGGTGGCCGGCAAGGCGCTCCTGGATTACGTGCTCGATCGGCTGGCCGAGCAGGGCGTGGAGCGGGCGGTCGTCAATATCCACCATCTGGCCGATCAGATCGAGAGGCATCTCGGCAAGAGGCGGCAGCCGCAGATCGTCATCTCGGACGAGCGCGACGAGCTCCTCGGCACCGCGGGCGGCGTGATCAGGGCCCTGCCGCAGCTCGGTCATGAGCCGTTCTTCCATGTCAATTCCGACACGATCTGGATCGATGGCGTCAAGCCCAATCTCGGCCGGCTCGCCGCCGGCTTCGACGCGGGCCGCATGGATGCGCTCCTCCTGCTCGCCCCGACCGCCTCGAGCATCGGCTACAGCGGCCGCGGCGATTTTTGCATGGACCCGGACGGCCGCCTGCGACGACGCGGGGAGCGTGACGTCGCCCCGTTCGTCTACGCGGGGGCGGCTATCCTCACCCCGGCGTTCTTCGCCGGCGCGCCCGCCGGACCATCCTCCATGTCACCCTTGTTCGATCGAGCGGCGCAAGCAGGGCGGCTCTACGGTCTTCGCCTGGAAGGCGTCTGGATGCACGTCGGCACGCCAGAGGCTGTTGCAGCTGCAGAGGCGGCAATCCTCGAGAGCGCGACCTAGACGGAGCGGCTTCCGCTCGTTTCGCATCGATCGGGATGGCGGGGTCAACGGTGCCCGGCGCGCAGGCGGGCGGGGCACCCGGCTCAGCCACACGCTGCTCCATGGCATCGGCACAGGCTCCAGCGGCCGGCGTGCTGCAGAATGAGGTTGTTCCCCCGGACTTCAAAGTGGATGCTTCATCCATCCTGGCCGTGCGATTCGCGGAGCGTGCCGGCACCCGCCGGCACCGACAGGACATGATCGATCTTGCGGATGCCTGCGCGCTCGAGGGTCTTCACGATTCCGGCCTCGGTGCCGTTCATACCGACGCTGATCGCCGCGCTCACCGCGGGCGAGCTCGTGCTGGACGTCGGCGAGCCCTCGCCGTCCGGCACCGGAGCGAACGCGGCCGGGGATCCCCTGGCACCGGCAGCCGTCACGCTCTATCTGCCGACGCGCCGCGCCTGCCGGCTTGCGCGCGACACCTTCCTCGATGTGACCCACAGGAAGGCGGCGATCCTGCCGCGCATCGTCGCCATCGGCGATGTCGACGAGGACGACATCGCCTTCGCCGAAGCTGCGACTGGGCGGCTCGCGGCTGATGCACTCGACCTGCCGCCGGCGATCGAGCGGTTCGAGCGGCGGATGCTGCTGGCGCAATTGATCGCGCGCTGGGCAGCCGGAATTGCGCCTGACGGGAAAGGGGAGGCGCCGCTGGTCGCCGGCAACCCGGCCTCGGCGCTGGCGCTCGCCGACGACCTCGCACGCCTGCTCGACGACATGACGATCCGCGGCGTGGCATGGGACCGGCTCGACCGGCTGGTGCCGGACGCACTCGACCGCTACTGGCAGCTCACGCTCGACTTCCTGAAGATTGCGCGCGAGGCATGGCCGAAGATCCTCGCCGAGCAGGGGGCCATCGAGCCGGCTGTGCGCCGCGATCTGCTGCTCAGGGCGGAGGCGGCGCGGCTTGCGGCTCACCGGGATGGGCCGGTGATCGTCGCCGGGTCGACCGGATCGATGCCGACGACCGCCGAGCTGATGGCCGCGGTCGCCGGGCTGCCGCACGGGGCCGTGGTCCTGCCCGGGCTCGATACCGAGCTCGACCGCGCCTCCTGGGAGCTGATCGGCGCAGGCGAGATGCCGATGGTCGGGCATCCGCAATTCGGCATGCACGCGCTGCTTCAGCGCATCGGCATCAGCCGTGACGAGGTGGTGACGCTGGGTCGGCCCGCCGCGACCGGCCGCGAGCATCTGCTGTCGGAGGCGCTGCGGCCCGCGGCCGCCACCGAGCGTTGGCGCGAGCTCGCCCGCCCGGCCGCGCTGGAGCGGATCGAGGAGGCGGTCGCCGGAATCTCCGTCATCGAGGCTGCGACCGCCGGGGAGGAGGCGCTCGCGATCGCGGTAGCGCTGCGCGAGGCGGTCGAGACCCCCGGCAAGACCGCGGCCCTGGTCACCCCCGACCGGGCGCTCGCCCGCCGCGTGCTCGCTGCGCTGGAGCGCTGGAGCGTCGCGGTCGACGATTCCGGCGGCGACGCGCTCCCCGACACTCCGGCCGGGGTGTTCGCGCGCCTGGCGGCGGAAACCGCGCTCGGCGGGCTCGCGCCGGTTTCGCTGCTGGCGCTGCTGAAGCACCCCCTCGCGCGGCTGGGAGCGAAGCCGCACGCGCACGCCGCCGCGATCGCTGCCTTGGAGCGGGCGACCCTGCGCGGCCCGCGGCCGCGGCCGGGCTGTGCCGCCCTAAGCCACGCTCTCGAATCCCTGCGAGCGCAGCTGACCACGCTGCGGGCCGGGCAGCCATCCGATCTGCACTGGTCCGATCCGCGTGCCGCGCTGCGCGAGTGGGAGCTCCTCGCCGCAGCCGATCTGGTTGCGCAAATCAGCGAGGCACTGGCGCCGCTCGAGACGGTTGCGGCGGTGCCGCAGCCCTTCGCCGGGCTAGCCGCGCGCCACCGCGACGTCGTCACGGCGCTGAGCCGGGACGAGCGCGGCGAGCCTGCTGCCTTCGCCGGTCCGGATGGGGTCAAGCTGTGCGAGGCGTTCGAGGCGACAGCGCTCGGCTCGGCTGCCGCGGGTCTCCTTGTCGCCAAAGCCGATTATCCCGAGCTGTTCAGGCTCGCGCTCGCCGATCGCGTGGTGCGGCGTCCGGCCAATCCCGGTGCGCGCGTGCGCATCTATGGCCTGCTCGAAGCGCGGCTGCAGAGCGTCGACCGGGTGGTCCTCGGCTCGCTGGTCGAAGGCGTGTGGCCGGCGGAGACGCGGGCCGACCCCTGGCTCAGCCGGCCGATGCGGCAGGAGCTCGGGCTCGATCCGCCGGAGCGTCGCATCTCGCTTGCTGCCCACGATTTCGCGCAGGCGCTCGGCGCGCGCGAGGTGGTGCTTGCCTATCCGGCCAAGCTCGCCGGCGCGCCGACGGTCATCTCGCGCTTCGTGCAGCGCCTTGCCGCGGTAGCGGGAGAGGCGCCCTTCAGCCGCGCCCGCGCCGAGGGCGCGAGGTATCTCGCCTGGGCCAGGTCGCTCGATCGGCCGGCGCGGATCAAGCGCGCCGAGAGGCCCGCTCCGCGGCCCCCGCGCGCGGCGCGTCCGACCTCGCTGTCGGTCACCGACATCGAGCACTGGCTGCGCGACCCCTACACGATCTATGCCAAGCACATCCTCAAGCTGCGCGAGCTCGACGCGGTCGATCTGCCGCCCGGCGCGTCCGACCGCGGCATCCTGATCCACGCCGCACTGAGCGAGTTCACCGCGAAGCATGCCGCAGCCCTTCCCGCCGATCCGGCCGCGGTGCTGATCGAGATCGGCAGCCGGCATTTCGCCGGCCTCGAGGACTATCCGGAGGCCCGGGCCTTCTGGTGGCCGCGTTTCAAGCGCATCGCCCATTGGTTCGCCGCCTGGGAGACCGGGCGGCGCGGCTCGGTCGCCGCGCTCCTCGCCGAGACGACGGGCAAGATCGAGATCCCGTTGCCGGGCCGCGTGTTCACCCTGCGCGGTCGCGCCGACCGCATCGAGCGGCTCGCTTGCGGCAGCTACGTCATTCTCGACTACAAGACCGGAACGGTGCCCACCGAAAGGCAGGTGCGGGCGGGCATCTCGCCGCAGCTTACGCTTGAAGCCGCGATTCTCCGACACGGGGGATTTCCCGGCATCGCTGCGGGCAGCCGCGTCGATGCGCTCGTCTATGTCGCGCTCAAGGGCGGCGAGCCGGCGGGCGAGAGCCGGCCGATCGAGTTCAGGGACGGCGCTGCCGACGCTCATGCCGAGGCTGCGTTGGCGAAGCTGACCGAGGTGGTCGGGCGCTTCGAGAACGAGCAGCAGCCCTACCTGCCGCTCGTCCTGCCGATGTGGAAGCAACGCTACGGCACCTACGATCATCTCGCGCGGGTGAAGGAGTGGTCGGTCGGCGGCGACGAGGAGGAGGCGGAAGGTGCCGGCGAATGAGGATCGGCCGCGGATCGCCGGGGCGGTCTCGCGGGGAGAGGGCGCGGAGGCCGCGGGCTGCAGTGCGGCCGGCATGAACGCCGCCCGCACCATTCCCGAGGACGTGCTGCAGCGCCAGCTCGCGGCGTCCGATCCCGCCGTCTCCGCCTGGGTGGCGGCGAATGCCGGGTCGGGCAAGACCCATGTGCTGGCGCAACGCGTGATCCGGCTGCTGCTCGACGGCGTCGACCCGGCGAGGATCCTCTGCATCACCTTCACCAAGGCCGCCGCCGGCAACATGGCCAATCGGGTCTTCAACGAGCTCCGGCGCTGGACGCTGCTCGACGACGATGCGCTCGACGCGACCATCGCGGCGAGCTCCGCTGTCGCGCCCGATGCGGGGCTGCGCTTGCGCGCGCGGCGGCTCTTCGCGCTGGCGCTGGAGACTCCCGGCGGGCTCAAGGTGCAGACGATCCACGCCTTCTGCACCCGCCTGCTGCACCAGTTTCCGTTCGAGGCCAATGTCGCCGCCCGGTTCGGCGTGCTCGACGAGACGGCGGAGGCGCGGCTGTTGAACGAGACGAGCCTCGGCGTTCTGCTCGATGCCGCGGCGGCCCCGGATGCGCCGCTCGGCCGCGCGCTTGCCGCGGCCATCGCGGTTGCCGCCGATCGCACGCTCAAGGAGGTCACGGGCGAGGCGATCCGCAAGCGCGATCAGGTGCGCGCCTGGATCGAGCACGGCGGCGGCATCGAGGAGGCCATTGCGCTGCTCTGCCGAGCCCTCGGCATCGCCGCCGACGAGAGCATCGAGCGCATCGACGCCGAGATCACCGAGGGGCCGCTGCTCCCGTCGACCGGCTGGCCCGCCGCCGCCGCCGCGCTCGAGCAGGGAGGACCGACCGACCAGGATCGAGCCCACCGGTTGCTGGCGGCGATGCATGCTCCGGCCGCGGAGCGGGCGGTCCTCTATCTCGAGCTCTTCTTCGCCGACAAGCTGCAGCGGCCGCGCCGGCGGCTCGCGACCCAGGCGATCGATGCGCAGCTCTGCGCCACGCTCGCCGCCGAGCGCGAGCGCCTGGCGGGCCTGCTCGAGCGCCGCAAGGCGGCGGCCTGCCGCGACCGCACTCGGGCGCTACTGACGATCGCCGACGCGGTGATCTCCCGTTACCAGGCGGCAAAGGACAGGCGCGGTCTGCTCGATTACGACGACCTCATCGACAAGGCTCTCGCTCTCCTGCGCAACGCCGGCGCCGCCTGGGTGCACTACAAGCTCGATCAGGGCATCGACCACGTGCTGATCGACGAGGCTCAGGACACGAGCCCGAAGCAGTGGGAGATCATCCGGCTGCTGACCGGCGAGTTCTTCGCCGGTGCCGGTGCGCGCCCCGATGCGCGGACGGTGTTTGCGGTAGGCGACGAGAAGCAATCGATCTTCTCGTTTCAGGGCGCTGCCCCGCGCGAGTTCGATCGCATGCGCCGCGACTTCGCCGCCCTGTGCACCGGTGCACGGCGGTTGTTTCGGTTCGTGCCGCTGCGCCACTCCTTCCGCTCGGGAGCCAATCTGCTCGGCGCCTTCGACACGGTGTTCGGCCGGCCCGCGGCTTACAGCGGGCTGTCCGCGGACGCGGTCGCGACCGTGCACGAGCCGCTGCCCGGCGCGCCGCCGGGCGAGGTCGAGATATGGGAGACCGTCAAGCCGCTGCCGAAGCGCGAGATCGAGGCGTGGGCGGCGCCCTTCGACGAGCTGACGGAGCGAAGCCCGCAGCTGCGGCTCGCCGCCCGGATTGCCGCGAGCGCCGGACGCTGGATCGTGGAGGGTGCCCGCGCGGGCGACGTGCTCGTGCTGGTGCGCCAGCGCGGCGCCCTGTTCGAGGCGATCATCCGGGCGCTCAAGGAGGCGAATATCGAGGTTGCCGGCGCCGATCGACTGGTCCTGACCGAGCATATCGCGGTCATGGACTTGATGGCGCTCGTCGACGCGCTGCTCCTGCCCGAGGACGATCTGGCGCTGGCGACCGTGCTCAAGTCGCCGCTGCTCGGGCTCGACGACCAGGACCTGCTCGAGGTCGCCTGGGAGCGGAAGTCCTCGCTGCGCGCGGCGTTGCGCGCGAAGGCGCCGCTCGCGCCGCGGTTTGCCGAGGCGGCTTCGCGGCTCGACCGTCTCGCCGGCTGGGCGGCGCAGGAGGGGCCGTTCAACTTTCTCGCGCGCGTGCTCGATGCCGAAGGCGGCCGCCGCCGCTTTCTGTCGCGGCTCGGGCACGAGGCCAACGACCCGCTCGACGAGCTTCTCAATCTCGCGCTCGCCTACGAGGAGCGCGAGACACCGTCGCTGCAGGGATTCGTCGCCTGGCTGCGGACGGCGCAGACCGACGTCAAGCGCGACATGGAGATCGCCCGGGACGAGGTCCGGGTGATGACGGTGCACGGCGCCAAGGGCCTGGAGGCTCCGATCGTGGTGCTCGCCGACACCACGACGCCGCCCGCCGGTCCGGTGCAGCGGCAGCCGCGGCTGCTCGAGCTCGCGATGGACGGGGCTGCTCCGCCGCTTTTCGCCTGGGCCAGCCCGAAGGCCGCCGACGTCGCCGCGACCGCGGCGGCCCGGCAGCGGGCACTGCTCGAGAGCGAGGCCGAGCATCACCGGCTGCTTTACGTGGCCATGACCCGTGCCATCGACCGCCTCGTCGTCTGCGGAGCGGAGGGAGAGCGGAAGCCTGCCGAGGGGTGCTGGTGGAAGCTCATATGGGCGGCGCTGCACCCGCTCTCCACCGAGGAGGAGGCCCGGGACGGCTCGGGCAAGCTGTGGCGCTACCGGCCGCTGCCGCCGCCCGCCGGCCGCGCCGTCTGCGCCGCCGCGCCCGCCCGCCCGGCGCGATGCGAGCCGCCGCCGGCCTGGCTTGCCGGCAACGCCCCGAGCGAGGCGGTGACGGCGCCGCCGCTGTCGCCCTCGCGCGCCTACGACGAGACGGTCGTGCCGCGGCGCGCCGCTGCCGCTGAGTCTCGCGCCGACCGGGAGAAGGCGATGGCGCGCGGGGTCGCCATGCACCGGCTGCTGCAGTCGTTGCCCGACATTCCGGCTCCGGCGCGGCGAGAGGCGGCGCGCCGCCATCTCGCCCGCGCCGCGCCCGCATTCGACGGCGAGGAGCGCGAGCGCATGATCGCGCAGGTCGAGCGCATCCTCGAGGAGCCGCGCTTCGCCGCGCTGTTCCTGCCGGGCAGCCGTGCCGAGGTGCCGATCGCCGGTCGCCTCAGCTATCGTGGCGCGCCGGTCACGGTATCGGGGCAGCTCGATCGGCTGGCGGTCACCGCCGATTCGGTCCTGATCGCCGACTACAAGACCAACCGTCCGCCGGTTCGCTCGCTCGCGGCGGTGCCGAAGGCCTATGTCGCGCAGCTCGCGCTCTACCGCGCGGTGCTGCAGGAGCTCTATCCCGCCAAATCCATCCGCGCCGCCCTGATCTGGACCGAGGTGCCGGAGCTGATGGAGGTGCCGGCCGCCGTGCTCGACGCGGCGCTCGCCGTCACCTCGCCGTGAGGCGCCTTGACGCTCGGGCGGTGCGTCCATAGGTTCATTTTCCACGAGGCGTTCGCGCCTCCGCAGCGCGAGGTATCTCCATGGCCGTTGGCAAGGTTTCGGACGCCACTTTCGAATCCGAGGTGCTCAAGGCGACCGGCCCGGTCGTGGTGGACTTCTGGGCGGAATGGTGCGGGCCCTGCCGGATGATCGGGCCGGCGCTCGAGGAGCTCTCCGGCTCCCTCGGCAGCAAGGTCAAGATCGTCAAGCTCAACGTCGACGAGAATCCGAAGACCGCGTCGAAGTACGGCATCCAGTCGATCCCGACGCTGATGATCTTCAAGGACGGCCAGCTCGCCTCGCGCCAGATCGGGGCTGCGCCCAAGCAGAAGCTCGAGCAGTGGATCACCACCGCGGTCTGAGCACGCCGTCGCCTCTCACGAACACGAAGGCTGGATGCGTCACGGCCGGGCTTGTCCCGGCCGTCCCGATTCTGAGACACGGCAGTGCCGATCGTATCGGGATCGCCGGGACGAGCCCGGCGATGACTGGCCGAGAGGGGCATGTGGCTGCCGCTCCATTCGGGCTTGCTCTGCCGAATTGGCTTCGTTTCGCCGATTGGGTTCGTTTGGCCGATTGGGTTCGTTCCGCCAGGGGAGCTCAACGCAGCTCCTCGAATTCGCTGAGACCTGCTCTTCGGCGCGAGAAAGCGCGCCGCTCGTAGCGGTCGAGAGCCGCCAACCGGGGGACACCGCCGGCATCGCGGAAGAGCTCAGGATACAAGAGGCAGCGAGCCGTGCGCGCCCGTGCCACATCGACCTGCGCAGCGGCGATGCGGCAGGCAAGCTCCCAGCGCTGCGGGCCGGGCGCGCTCCCGGCGATCGCCTGTGCGAAGTCCGACACCTCCTGCGACCAGTCGGGATCGGCAACCGCAGCGGTTAATCCATGCCGACGCGAATTCTGCGCCGAGCGCGCCTTGCCGGCGGTGCTGCGCGGGCCGGAGCTGCGGAGCGCGTTGCGGCGGTTGGCGGCTATCCGGGCGGCGCTGGTCATGGGAGGGGCTCGCGCGGCGGCGAAACCAGCGTGGTTGCGCCGGCCTCGCCCGTGTCGATCGGGGCGAGGGTGCGGCGCCGGCGCTCGGAGAAGTTACGGCGATGGCGGTCGAGCTCGCCGAGCGCCGCCGCGCGCCGTGCCTCGACCGCGATCAGCAGCTGGTCGAGGCCGCGAAAGTCGCCGAGCCGCACCGAGAGCGCGCGCGCCCGCACGTGATCCTTGCTGAAGCCCGTGCTCGCGAGCAAGGCCTCGACCTTCTCCACGGCGCCAGGGCGGCGCGCCGCCCAGCCTTTAGCCAGGTCGCCGCCTTGGAATTCCCCGACCATGGGCTTGAGCACCTCGGCCATGCCCTCGTAGGTCGCCGCCGCCATCAATTGCGCCTTGAGCCGCCGCAGCCGGCACGTCTCCCAGGCGAGATCGACCACGTCGCGAACCCACATTTCCTCGAGCACGTCCGCGGGCTGCAGCGCGTCGGCCACCCGCGCCAGCAGCTCGTCGTAGCCGGCCCGGTCCTCGCCCTCGACCAGCGGCGGAGCGGCGGCAGATCCGGCGCTCGCGCGCGCAGCGCCGGCGGGGAAGGCTTCGGTGTCGTGCATGGCGGATCTCCTCGTCGCATTCCGAAGCCGTATCATATATGCAATTTGTAGTCAAGATGCAATTTGTAGTCACCGCGTCACTTCTGCAGCGCCGCGCCGGTGAGCTTGGCGATCTCCCCCTGTCTGACGGTCTCGGCCCGCAGGTACGCGTCGTACCTCTGCGGCGTGTTGTCGGCCGGCACCGTCATGCCGAGCTCGCCCATGCGTTGCTTGAACAAGTCCGACTGCACAGTCGCATTCAACTCGTTGTTGAGGTAATCGATGACGGGCTTCGGCGTCTTGGCCGGCGCGGCGAGGCCGACGAAGCCGCGGAAGTCGATGTCGTAGCCGAGCTCCCGGAAAGTCGGCACCTCCGGCCAGCCGGCGAGCCGCGCCGGCGCCGCGACCGCCAGCGCCCGCACCTTGCCGTCGTCGACCAGCGGCTTGCCCTGGGCGTAGAACGTGAACACCCCCTGGATCGCGCCGGACGCCACCTCGCGCGCAGCCTCCCCCGAGCCGCGGTAGGGAACGCCGACGATCTCGATACCGGCGGCCTTGTTCAGCTGGGCGAGCGCCATCGCCGGCGACGACGCCGGGCCCGAGGTGCCGAAGCTGATCCGGCTCGGATTTTTCCTGGCGTCGGCGATGAGATCGGCCAGCGTTCGATAAGGCAGCGCGGCATTCACCACGAGGACGGCCGGCGGCCCGTCGACGATCCAGCCGATCTGCGCGAAATCGCCGATCGGGTCGTAGGCGACGGCGACGAAATGCACGTTCTGTGTGTCGGCGAGCGAATTGGCGAGCAGCGTGTAGCCGTCGGGCGACGCCCGCGACACCGAGGCCACCCCGATCGTGCCGTTGCCGCCGGTCCTGTTCTCGACCACGATGTTCTGGCCGATCCTCTGCTGCAGCATCGCCGCGAACACGCGCGCCGGCACGTCGGTCAGCCCGCCCGGGGGGAACGGCACGACCAGGGTGATGACGCGGCTCGGGTAGTTCTGCGCCTGCGCCATCCCCGCAAGCGTCAGCAGCGCGCTCACCAGAGCCAGTCCGAGCCGGAGTGCCATCGTCATCGTTCGCTCCCGTCGATCGCGAGCAGCATGGCACGAAAGATGCCGGAAGTGCATCTTCCGGAACACCCCGCAGCAATGCCAAGCTCGGTCATGGCCGGGGTCCGGCAGGGTCGGGCCGGGCATCCGCTTGTGAAGGCGCTGCGGTCGCCAAGGCGCGATCGCGCGAAAGGGTGAAAAGATATGGCGGAAAACAACGCGGAGCCGCTGCTGCCGGTCGAGCTCGGCGCCGGGAGCGTCAGGTTCGCCCAGGGGATGCGGGCCGGGCCATGGGTGTTCGCCACCGGCGTGATGGCCCAGGATTTCCGGAACGGCATCGCCCCGGACGTTCTGGCCGAGCGCGCGCCGCACGCCGGCCTGCCCAAGCGCGAGAAGGAGGCGCAGCGCATCTTCGAGAATATCGACGCCGTGCTGCGCGCGGCCGGCACTGACCGCAGCAACCTGGTGCGCACCGACCAGTACTACACCACGGTGAAGGCAGTCCCGCCCTACCAGCAGATCCGCCGCCAGTTCCTGAGCGGCCGCATCCCGCCGTCGACCTCGATCGCCCAGCAGGCCCTGCTCCTGCCCGACGCCGACATGAACATCCAGGCGCTCGGCGTGATCCCGCGGCCGGGCTTCGAGGTGCGGCATCTCCAGCACGAGATGCTCGCCGGACGCCCGACCTCGGGCTACTCGCCGGCGCTGACCGTCGGCGATTTCGTGTTCATCCCCGGCATCACCTCGCTTGCCATCGGCGACGAGCCGCGGCGGAACGGCGTCGCCGCGGCCGCGCTGATGACCGAAGGCACCCAATGGGGCGGCCAGCCGATCAAGCTCGAGACCGAGTTCATCATCACCAGGCGCATGGTGCAGTCGCTGGCACTGGCCGGGGCGAGCCTCGACGACGTCGTCCACGCCCAGGTCTATCTCACCGACCCCGATGACTATTCGGCGTTCAACGAGCCCTGGACCCGGCACTTTGCGCACGATCCGCCGACGCTCGACGTCATCCCCTGCATCCCGCACGGCCTTGCGCCCCATGACGGCAAGATCGAGATCAATGTGCTGGCGCTCAACCCCGCCGGCGCCACGCGGCGACGGGCGATCGACGCCGGCGTTGCAACCGCGTTCCGCAACCAGCCGCAGGCAACCAAGGCCGGCGATCTGCTGTTCATCTCCGGCCTGATGGCGTTCGACGGCGCGGGGCTCGTGCCGTCCGCTCTCGCCGATCCACGGCAGCCGCAGTTTTCGTCATCGCCGCGGATTCAGGCCGAGGTCATCATCGGCAATATCGAGAAGCTCTGCGCCGCCGCCGGCACCTCGCTTGCGAACGTCGTGCGGGTGCTGCAATTCCACACCGACATCCGCGAATTCCATCCGGTCTACGAGGTCTGGGAGCGCAAGCTCGGCGGCCGCCCGGTGCCGTTCTCCGCGGTCGAGGTGCCGGCGCCGCTTCCGGTCCCTGGCGCCACCGTCCTGATCGAAGCCTGGGCCTACGCGCCGTAGTGTTGTGTCTCTGACGGTTGTCTCAGATGCGTGTCCCGGATCCGGTGCAGCACGAGCGCTCCGAAGGCAGTCGAATTGATCCGGACGATAGTGCGCTCGTGCTGCACCGCTGGGGACCGCCACAAAGACTGAGTTTTCGGGCGGTCCCGGGTCTGCGGCGCAACACTTCGTGCTGCGCCGCGCCGGGACACACGCAGACAAGCGTCAGACTCGCATCGTTCACGTCAGCGTGATGGCACCGTGGCACCGTCGGGACGAGACTTGACAGGTCCAGTATGACGAATTATTAAATTCGTCAGTGATCACTTAAGCCCGGAAAGCGAGGCACGCCCATGAACCCGCGGGTGAGAACCAAGCCGGACGATACCCGGGAGCAGATCATGGCGACCGCCGAAGCACTGTTCCGGCGGCTCGGCTTCACCAAGACGACGGTGGCTGATATCGCGGCGGAGCTCCGCATGTCGCCAGCCAATATCTACCGGTTTTTCCCCTCCAAGAATGCGATTGTCGAAGCGATCTGCCGACGATGCCTGGGAGAGGTCGAGGAGAAGGCCTGGACTGTTGCGCGCTCGAAGACCACGGCGGCGCAGCGCCTGGAACGGCTGATCCTCGAAATCCTCGCCTACCATAAGGAAAACTCGGTCACCGAGCACCGGGTGAACGAGCTCGTCGTGGCCGCCATCGAGCAGAGCTGGAACACCATCCGGGCGCACAAGGACGTCATGCGCAATGTCGTCGAGTTGATCCTGCGTGACGGGATCGAGGCCGGCGAGTTCGAGCGCGTCGATCCTCGCGCCACCGCCGAGCTGATCATGCGCTCGACCGTGCCGTTCACCAACCCGCTGGTGGTCGGTCAATCTCTCGAGGAAGGCGATGACCTCGAGGCGCAGGCGCGCGCCTCCATGCGGTTTCTGCTGCGCGCCATAACTCCCCGCCGGTAACGCTGATCGAGGAGCTTCGAACGATCTTCGCTTGCCCAAATTGTGACGAAATACAACTTTCGTCATTCATCAACAGAAAGTGAAGGAGCCGCGCCATGTCATCGTCCTTCCGCAAGCTGCAACCGCTGATCCTCCTCGCCCTGCTGCCCCTGCTCGCGGCCTGCTCCGAAGCTGCCCCCGCGACCTCCAATCCCGAGCGTCCGGTGCAGGTGCAGCGCGTCGCCTATGAACCGGACGATGCGAGCCGCGAGTTCGTCGGCGTGGTGCGCGCACGCCATGAGACCGATCTCGGATTTCGCGTCGCCGGCAAGATGACGGCGCGCATCGTCAATGTGGGCGACCGCGTGCGCTCCGGCGACGCGATCGCGCAACTTGATGCGCAAGACCTCAAGCTGCAGGTGGAGAGCGCGCAGGCGGAGCTAGGCGCCGCCACATCGAGTCTCGGGCAGGCGGCGGCCGACGAGCAGCGCTACTCGATCCTGAAGTCCCGCGGCTACGCGGCGGTTGCCGATTACGATCGCAAGAAGGCGGCCAAGGACGAAGCCGAAGGACGGTTCGAACGGGCGCAGCGCGCGCTCGAGCTGGCGCGCAACCAGCTCGGCTATGCCGACCTCAAGGCCGATGCCGACGGCGTCATCACCGCGACACTCGCCGAGCCCGGCCAGGTCGTCAGCACCGGCCAGCCGGTTGCGCGACTTGCGCATCATGGCGAGATGGAAGCGGTCGTCGCGCTGCCGGAGACCTGGCTCGGCGAGGCGCGGAGCGCGCAGGCGACGGTACGGCTGTGGGCAGAGCCGGACCGGGCGTTCACCGCCCGGCTGCGCGAGCTTTCACCGCAGGCCGACCCGATCACCCGCACCTACGCGGCGCGCTTCACCATCGAGAACCCCGACGACACGCTCGCGCTGGGCATGACCGCGACGGTGGTGCTGCGGCGCCGGTCCGAGGCTTCCTTCGCAAAGCTGCCGCTCGCGGCCGTCGTGAACCTCGGCAACGGGCCGGTAGTCTATGTGGTCGGCCCCACCGGCGCACTCGAGCGGCGCCCGGTAGCGATTGCGTCTTTCACGGCGGACGCGGCGCTGGTCCGGTCGGGGGTGAACGCGGGCGAGCGCATCGTCACCCTCGGCGTGCAGAAGCTCGAGCCGGGCGAGAAGGTGCGCACCCTGGAGTGAATCGGCAGCGAAAGGCATCCGCAGGGAAAGGCAACGGGAGCTCCGACCATGCAGCGCTTCAATCTGTCCCGATGGGCAATCACGCACCAGCCGCTTGTCCTGTTCATGATAATCGTCCTCGGCGCGGCCGGGTTCTGGTCCTACGGCAAGCTTGGACGCGCCGAGGATCCGAATTTCACGATCAAGACCATGGTGGTGAACGCCGCCTGGCCCGGCGCCACCGCGACCGAGATGCAGAGCCAGGTCGCCGACAAGATCGAGAAGAAGCTGCAGGAGCTGCCCTATCTCGATCGCGTGGAAAGCTACTCGCAGCCCGGCGTCTCCTTCATCCAGGTCTATCTGGTCGACCAGACGCCACCCGCCAAGGTGAAGGACCTCTGGTACGAGGCGCGCAAGAAGGTGGGCGACATCAGGGGCGAGCTGCCCCCCGGCGTCGTCGGACCGAGCTTCAACGACGAATACGGCGACGTCTACTCCGCGATCTATATGCTGAGCGCCGACGGCCTCAGCCTCGCTCAGCTGAAGGCGCGAGCCGAGGATATCCGCCAGCAGCTGTTGCGCGTGCCCGACGTCAACAAGGTCGACATCATCGGCGAGCAGCCGGAGAAGATCTACATCGAGCTCAGCCACGCCAAGCTGGCGACGCTCGGCATCGCGCCGCAGCAGATCTTCGACAGCGTCGCGCGGCAGAATGCGGTCACCGCAGGCGGCTCGGTCGACACCACGGCCGATCGCATCAACCTGCGCGTGACCGGAGCCTTTTCGGGCGTCGACGCCGTCGCCGCCGTTCCCGTCGAAGTGGACGGTCGCGTGTTCCGGCTCGGCGATATCGCAAACGTAAGGCGCGGTTATCAGGATCCCGCGAGCTTCATCGTTCGCGAAGGCGGCAAGCCGGCTCTCGGCCTCGGCGTTTCCATGCAGGACGGCGCCAACATCATCACCCTCGGCGAGAACCTTAAGTCGGCGACGGACTCCATCCGCGCCGAGCTGCCCGTCGGCGTCGAGGTGACGCAGATCGCCGATCAGCCGAGGATCGTCGGGCAGTCGGTCTCGGAGTTCGTCGAGACCTTCGTCGAGGCGCTCGGGATCGTGCTGCTGGTCAGTTTCCTCTCGCTCGGCTGGCGTGCCGGCATCGTGGTCGCCTTGTCGGTGCCGCTGGTGCTGGCGATCGTGCTCACGGTCATGCAGGCCGCCGGCATCGATCTCAACCGCATCACGCTCGGGGCGCTGATCATCGCGCTCGGACTTCTGGTCGACGACGCCATCATCGCTATCGAAATGATGGTGGTGAAGATGGAACAGGGTCTCGACCGCGCCCGCGCCGCGACATTTGCCTGGACCTCCACCGCCTTTCCCATGCTGACCGGCACGCTGGTCACCGCGGCGGGATTCCTGCCGGTCGGCTTTGCCAGATCGAGCGCCGGCGAGTATGCGGGCGGCATCTTCTGGATCGTCGGCCTCGCGCTCATCGCCTCGTGGTTCGTGGCCGTGCTGTTCACGCCCTATCTGGGGCTCAAGCTTCTGCCCGGTCTGGCCAGGCGCGGTGCGCACGACGACCCGGAGGCCATCTACGACACGCGCGTCTACCGCGCGCTGCGCGGCCTGATCGAGCTGGCGCTGCGGCGGCGCTGGGTCCTCGTCGCCGCGACCATGCTGATGTTCGTCGCCGCGCTTGCGAGCTTCGGCCTCGTGCAGCAGCAGTTTTTCCCCACCGCGACCCGCACCGAGCTGTTCTTCGAGATGCGACTGCCCGAGGGCACCGCCATCGGCGTCACCGACGCGGCCGCGCGCAAGGCCGAGCGGCTCCTTGCCGGGGATCCCGACATTGAGACCTACACCACCTATGTCGGCCAGGGCTCGCCGCGTTTCTGGCTCGGGCTCAATCCGGTCCTGCCGAATGCGAGCTTCGCCCAGATCGTGATCGTGACCAGGGACCTCGAGGCGCGCGAGCGCGTCAAGGCGCGGCTCGAGCGGGCGCTCGCCGAGGGTGCATTGCCGGAGGCGAGGACGCGGATCGACCGCTTCAACTTCGGGCCGCCGGTCGGCTTCCCGGTGCAGTTCCGGGTGGTCGGGCCAGACCCGATGAAGGTGCGAGCCATCGCCGATGAGGTGCGCGGGGTGATAGCGCAGAACCGCAAGGTCGTCGATCCGCATCTCAACTGGGGCGAGCAGGTGAAATCGATCCGGCTCGAGGTCGACCAGGATCGCGCCCGCGCCCTCGGCCTCACCCCGCAGGACGTCTCGCAGATGCTGCAGACGCTGCTCAGCGGCTACACCGTGACGCAGTACCGCGAAGGCATCGAGCACATCGACGTGGTCGCCCGCGCGGTGCCTTCCGAGCGCCTCGATCTCCAGCGGCTGCCGTCGCTGACCATCACCACCCGCAACGGCATCGCCGTGCCGCTGTCACAGATCGCGCGGCTCAACTACGAGTTCGAGGAGCCGATCCTGTGGCGGCGCAACCGCGACATCGTGCTCACGGTGCGCGGCGACATCGTCGACCACGTGCAGGCGCCCGACGTGACGAAGGAGATTCTGCCGCAGCTTGCGTCGATCAAGGCGGCGCTGCCGCATGGCTACCGCATCGAGACCGGCGGATCGATCGAGGAAAGCGTCAAAGCGAATGGCGCGCTTGTCGCCGTATTTCCCGCGATGGCGCTGGCGATGCTGTCCCTGCTGATGCTCCAGCTGCAGAGCTTCTCGCGCCTGGCCCTGGTGCTCGTCACCGGACCGCTCGGACTGATCGGCGCAACCGGCGCGCTGCTGGTCTCCAACCGTCCGTTTGGCTTCGTCGCACTGCTCGGGTTGATCGCTCTTGCCGGCATGATCATGCGTAACACCGTGATCCTCGTCGACCAGATCGACCGCGACATCGCCATAGGCCACGGGCGGCATCGCGCCGTCGTCGACGCCACGGTGCGGCGCGCCCGCCCGGTCGCACTGACCGCCTTGGCGGCAATCTTCGGGATGATCCCGCTCGCGGGCAGCGCGTTCTGGGGGCCGATGGCGATTACGATCATGGGCGGACTGCTGGTGGCGACGGTGCTGACGTTGCTGGTCGTGCCGGCGCTCTATGCGATCTGGTTTCGGGTACGAGTCGACGAGCCGATGCCGGCGCTCGCGCCCGAGCTCGAGCTGCCGGAGTTAACCTGGTGGCCACCTGCGCCAATCCGGATTGCCGCGGAGTGAGGCCATGAAAACAGGGCGCATGTGTGCTCGACGAGGGACGCCGATCTTCCTCTAAGCTAAGTCGCGCTCCCAGAGGCACCTCGTCCGTTGGCGCGCACTGCCGGAACATATCGAGTTCCGATTGCAATTGTTCCTGCGATGCAAGTCACGGTATTGCGCGGATCCGACGATGCCGTTGCCCCGTCACGACAATGATGCTGCCGGCATGAGCGAGGCATTCTTCATCTTACTGTCCATGAGCGAAATTCACGACCGCATCCTTGCTCTTGAATGCAGGGGAATAGAGATCGCCGGACATGATGCTCCAGCGACTGTATCCGGGGCCCAGAGTGTACCATGACGGAAGGCTTCCCCTCGGGGAATTGGACACGAACCTTGCAAAGTTGTCACGCATCGCCGCTCGAAACCTGTCGTCATTTCGATAACCTCGGAGCAGAAGATCAATCTTGCCGCCCGGCCCGCAGTATGTCGCACTGATGCCTCGCGACGTGCAGATGCGGGCGCTGGGGTACCAACCTTCGTAGCCTCCCTCGTACTGAGCAATCGTCTTGCCATAGGAGGCAAACAACGAGCCCCAGCCCGGATAAAGAACGTTGTTTTGATAGGCCAGCGAGAAAATAAATCCGGCTGCGTCGTTGCGCAAATCGTTATCGACATAGGTGAGCGCAGAAGCGATATTCTCCGCCCCTCCAGCAGCATAGTTGTCAGCGGCAGCCAGTGCATTCGGATCGATTGGATTACGGTAACCACCGTCGATTGCCGCAAGCTGATACCCGCTCACATAAGGCGCGAAGCTGCCCACATCAATGAAGTCGACCGGCCGGTTCGGAGCAGCATTGTGATCGGCCCCGACGATAGTCTGATATCTCGCATTACCACAGGAAGTGCCGCACAGATCAGTGCCCTTGAGTCGATAGGCGCTCGTCGGATCAGCACTATTCGATCCCGCGTGTGCCTGTATCGCCATGACCCGATAGAGATCACCGGCAGCACGCTTCGTCGTCCAAGTGGACGTGACCAGCGGCATGAGCTGTGCAAGTTTCAATCCATAATAGGAGTGTAATGCCTGATTGCTCGCTTCTGGAATACCGAGAGCCTTCCCCCGTGCGATCGCCCAATAGGTCTGATCGAATCCAAAATTCCATATCTCATTCCCGTATTCAACATACAACTTCAGCCCTGGAGCGAGGTTGTCCCTGGCTGTCTCGACAATCTTCTGCACCGCCGAATCAGTGAACATGTGCGGAATATTCAGCCAGCAGTCCGCAGGAATAGC
>DASXAP010000239.1:0-3707 GCA_036406655.1 Xanthobacteraceae bacterium
ACATGGCGGGCGGGGTCGCGTTGCCGCGGGATGCTGCCGGGCGGCGCCTGCTCGCCGACTCCCATTCACATCCGGTCCCCGACGCCGCCTATGATCTCCTCGATCACATGCTGCTGCGGCAAAACCCGCAGTTCATCGTGCTGGAGCGCGACGATCGGCTCGATGCCGTCGACGAGATCATGGACGACGTCGATCGCATCCGCGCCCACGTAGCCCGCGCACATTCCCAGGCTCGCCATGGCCGACCGGTTGCTGAACCGACAGGCTAGCCTGCTCGAATATCTCACGAGCGGCGAGGCCATTTTCGACCGCGCATCGCGTGCGCTGCCGAGCCCGCCGCTCGCCGGCATCGATCCCCGTTTGCTGCATCTCGAAGCCCGCTTCTCGCACGAGAAGCGCATGCAGAAGATCCGCGAGGTGTTCCCGCGCACGTTCGCGCTTCTCGGTGCGCGCCGAGCGAGGATCGTCGAGGCGTTCGCCAGAAGCTGCCCGCCCGTCGACATATCGCGGCTCGTCAATGCGCGGCAGTTCTTCGAGTTCGTCGCCGCGGCGGGGCGGATGCCGGCCGTGCCGCACCTGCGCGATGTCGCCGCCTGCGAGCTTGCCCTGGCGCAGGTGCGAGCCTCGTCCGAGCGGCCGCGCACCGAGGAGAGCGAACAGAGCGAGGAACGAGGAACGAGCCGGCGCGGCCATATCCGCCGCTCGCGCAATGTCGTCCTGCTGCGCTGCAGTCACGACATCCGGTGCATTTTCGAGGAAGACGCCGGTGCCCCGTCCCCGGCCGAACGCGACACGCCCATCCTCATCGGTGCGCTGCCGGGGAACGAGCACCCGCAAGTGCTCGAGCTGCCGCCGGCCGTCTTCGATCTCCTTGCCGGACTCGACGACTGGACCGATCCAACGCGATTCGGCGCAAGCGCACGGCTGAAGCCGCTCCTGCAGGAGCTCGTCGAGCACGGGCTCGTCGAGGTCGCGCGGTGCGAATAGGCATCATCGGCAAGTACCCGCCGATCCAGGGCGGGGTGAGCATGCGCACCTACCGCGTCGCGCATGCTCTCGCCGCGCAGGGGCACGAGGTCCACGTCGTCACCAATGCCAAGGAGGTGCACGGACCGTTCCGGATGCATATGCGCCCCGAGGATTGGGCCCGCTGCGAGGCTCGGCACGCAGCCGGTTCCGTCAGCGTGCACTGGACCGAGCCGGCCGACCGCTCGCAATCCTATATCCCGATGGCGAGCCCCTACGTCTCCAAGCTCGCCGCGATTGCCGCGCGCGTCCATGCGGAGCGCCCGCTCGACGTCCTCTACTCGCACTATCTCGAGCCATACGGCGTCGCCGCCTGTCTCGCCGGGCAGATGACCGGCGTGCCGCATGTGGCGCGGATGGCGGGCAGCGACGCCGGCCGTCTCTGGCGCCACCCGCAGCTCGAGTTGCTCTACGATCATGTGCTGCGATCGGCCGAGCTGGTCATCGCCGCCGGCCAGGTGGCGGAGCGTGCGATCGAGCATGGAGTCGATCCGGCGCGCATCGCCGCCGGCGGGCAGCTCGCGCTCCCCGAAGAGCTTTTCGACCCGGACGGTCCGCCGCTCGATCTCGCGGCATTGCGTGCCGAGATCGAGCGCGATCCCGAAGCCCGCGATCAGGCATGGGGCGGCTTCGCCGGGCGATGCCCCTATTTCGGCATCTACGGCAAGCTGGGCGACACCAAGGGGTCGTTCGCGCTGCTCGCGGCGATGCGGCGGCTCGAGCGGGCCGGATTGGAGATCGGCCTCGTCGCCCTCGCGCACGGGCCTGAGGGGATCGAGCAGAGATTCCGTTCCCGCACCCGCAAGCTCGGCCTCGCCGACCGCGTGCTGCAGCTGCCGTTCCTGCCGCATTGGCGGGTCCCGGAGTTTCTGCGCGGCTGCCTCGCGGTGTGCTGCCTCGAGCAGGACTTCCCGATCGGGATTCACACCCCGATCACCCCATTCGAGACGCTGCTGTGCGGATCATGCCTGGTCGCTTCCACCGAGGTGATCCGCAAGCTGCCGGGATATGCCCGGCTGGTTCACGGCTACGGCTGCGTGGCGATCGCCGACGTCAACGACATAGCAGGTCTGTCCAGCCGGCTCGGGGCGATCGTGCGCGATCCCCGCCCTGCCGCGGCAGTCGGCGCGCGCGGACGGAAGTTTGCCCGCGAGCTGCAACGAGAGGCGGATTTTCCGCACACGCTCGAGTGCGTGCTCGAGGCGGCGGCCGCCCGGCAGCGGGCCCCCGTCATGGGACGCCCGCCACCTCGAGATGCCGTCGATTTGCCGGAGCACGATGAGCTCACCTTCACTCGCATGGCCGAGGCGGCGCTGCACGCGGGCTCGAATGGAGCGGAAGGCTGCCAGGGCAAGACAATCGGCGCTCCGGCACCTCCCGGCAAGATACTGGCCGAGCTCGAGCAGGCGGTCGGCATGGGCCGGGTGAGGCTCAAGCCTCTCCTCGCTGCGGTGGCGATCGAGAGCCGGATTGCGGCGGCTCGCAGCGAGATGGCAAATCTCGCCGACAGGCGCGATCCGCTGTTTCGACTCCGTCTGCGCAGATGGGCGATGGCGGAGGACGACCTCGCCGGCTTGATCGCCCTGCGCAGCCCCGACCTGCGCGTGCTGGAATTCGAGCTCGACGTATCGGAGCTTGCCGGGGCGCGGACACCGGCGGAGCTTCCCGCATCGCCGAGCCCGCAGCCGAGCTGGATGATCGTCTTCGCACCCGATGCCGCGGACGGGCGCGGCCCGCTCGTCGTCGATCGTGCGACGGCTCGAATCCTCGAGCTCTGCGACGGGACGCGCACCGTCCTGCAGATCGCCGGCGAATTGGGCGACGAAGCCCGGCGCGGGATCGAAGAAAATCTCGCATGGATCGAGAACCTCTTCGTGCACGGGCTCATCTCGCTGGAAGAGGCCATCAGCCCGTGCCCCGATCGCGTTAGGACGCGTTCGGTGAATTTAAGCCGCGACGACGCGGCAGCGTCCCCTCCCCCGCATAGCGCGTCGAAGACGCGCGTGAACGCGCTTGTGCCGGGGGAGGGACAGGGAGGGGGCGCAAGATGAGCCTGAGCGGGTAATGCGGCGGCACGCCGAAATTGCCGGAGGAGGCATTGGCGGGCTCGGCACCGCCATGATGCTGGCCAGCCGCGGATGGAGCGTGCGCCTCCATGAACGCTCGCCCGAGATCCGCGAGATCGGAGCGGGAATCTACATCAAGAACAATGCCATCGAGGTGCTCGAGGAGCTCGGTATCTTCGCCCGCCTGAGGCCGCAGGGGCTCGGCCTCGAACGCTCGCAGGTGCTCGACCGCGACGGTCGCATCATGCAGGACCGCGAGCTCGGAAAGGGCGCGCGGGTGTATGCATTTCTGCGCCAGAGCCTGGTCGAGGCGCTGCGGGACGAGGCGGCACGCGCCGGCGTCGAGATCGTCACCGCTTCGAGCGCGGCGGCGGCCGATCCGGCAGGGGCGCTCCTGCTCGAGAACGGCTCGCGCCTTCGCGCCGACCTGGTAGTCGCCGCCGACGGGGTGCGCTCGAGAGTGCGCGACTCGCTCGCACTCGGGGCAAGCCACCGGTTGCTGCCGACCGCGGTCAATCGCTATCTCGTGCCTTCGCGGGAGATCGCCCCCGATCTCATCACCAGGGAGCACTGGTCCGACCGTTACCGGATCGGCATCACTCCCTGCGGCGCCGA
>DASXAP010000240.1:0-20462 GCA_036406655.1 Xanthobacteraceae bacterium
CGGCCTACGCGCTCTACGACTTGCTCGCGCCGGGGATCGCTTTCGCGCTGCTCGGCATGGTCGCGCTCGCCACGCTGGCCGCGGCGCTGCTGCACGGGCCGGCGCTCGCAGGCCTCGGCATGCTCGGTGCCTACCTGACGCCGCTGCTGGTCGCAGGCCGTGCGCCGGACTACTGGGCGCTCTACGTCTATCTCGCCATCGTGACCGCGGCGGCGTTCGCGCTCGCTCGGCTGCGGCTCTGGCGCTGGCTCGCCGTCGCCGCCCTCGCCTCGAGCCTGCTGTGGACCTTCCCCGGCCTGGCGAGAGCCGAGACGACGGCACTGGTCCCGCATGTCTTCCACGTCGTCGCCGGCTTCATCCTCGCCGCCCTCCTCCTCGTCGCTGGATTCCTCTATGGGCCGCCCGCGCGGCGGGACCGGATCGACGGGCTCTCTTCGGGAGCACTCGCAGGCTACCTTGCCGGCGCGGCACTGGTTGCAGTGGCGAGCCGGCACCAGGCGCCCGCGCTCGCTGCCTTCGCCGCGCTCACCGCCGCGAGCGTCGCCGTGGCCTGGCGTGCCCACGCCGCCACGGCGGCGGTTCCGCTCGCCGCGCTCCTGGCTGCGCTCGTCATCCTGCGCTGGGCTGTCGATCTCGATCTCGTGCACCTCGTGGCGCCGTCCGGTCCGGTCGCGGGGACGGTGCCGGAGCCGGCCAGGGCCGAGGTCGGCGGGCATCTCGCCCTCGGCATCGGCTTTGCGGCGCTGTTCGGCGCGGCCGGCTTTCTCGCCCAGGGTCGCTTCGAGCGGCCGGTCCCGCCGGTCCTGTGGAGCGGCTCGGCGGTGCTCGCGCCGCTTGCCATCCTCGTGGCGCTCTATTGGCTGCTGGCGAAGCTTGAGCCGTCACTGCCGTTCGCGGCGACCGCGCTGGCGCTCGCCGCGCTGTCCGCCTTGGCCACCGAAGCGCTCGGCAAGCGCGACCCGCGGCCGGGGCTCGCCGCCTCCGGCGCGCTGTTTGCCTGCGGCTCGGTGGCGGCGCTCGCGCTCGCGCTCGCCATGGCGCTGGAGCGCGGATGGCTGACGATCGGTCTCGCGCTGATGGTGCCGAGCATCGCCTGGGTGGAGCGCAGGCGCCCCTGGCCGGTGCTGCGGGTGCTCGCCGCTGCCCTCGCCGTGGTCGTGCTGGCGCGGATAGCCTGGGAGCCGCGCATCGTCGGCAGCGATGTCGGAACGAGACCCGTCTTCAACTGGCTGCTCTACGGCTACGGGGTTCCGGCCGCCGCCTTGTGGCTGGGCGGCCGCCTGCTGCGGCGGCGCGCCGACGATGCCGCAGCGCGGATGCTGGATGCCGGCGCGCTGCTCCTGGCAGTGCTCACGGTGTTCATGGAGATCCGCCACTACATCAACGAAGGCGACATCTATCGCCCCTCGGCCGGTCTCACCGAGGTCGCGCTGCAGGTTTGCGTCGGGCTCGCGGTCACGATCGGGCTCGAACGGCTGCGCCTGCGCAGCAACAGCTTCGTCCACGACGCCGGGGCGCTCCTGATCGCCTCGCTGACACTGATCGCCATCCTGCTCGGGCTCGGCATCGGCGCCAACCCGATGCGCACCGGCGAGCCGGTCGGAGGCAGGTTCATCAACCTCATCCTGCTCGGCTATGGACTGCCGGCCGTGCTCGCCGCCGCGCTCGCGCTCATCTCGCGCGGCGTGCGGCCCTCCTGGTACAGCGCGGTCGCGGCGACGACGTCCGTCGCGCTGGCGCTCGGCTATCTTTCCCTCCAGGTGCGCACGCTGTTCCACGGCGAGGTCCTGACCCGCGGCGTCACCGGCGATGCCGAGCAGTATGCCTATTCGGCGGTATGGCTCGCCTTCGCCGTGGCGCTCCTGGGGATCGGGCTGCGGCTGCGCTCGCAGACGGTGCGGCTCGCCTCCGCCGCGGTGGTCATCCTGACGGCGCTAAAGGTGTTTCTGGTCGACATGCACGACCTCACCGGCGTCTATCAGGGACTTTCCTTCATCGGCCTCGGCGTGGTGCTGCTCGGGATCGGCTTTCTCTACCAGCGGCTGCTGTTTCCGCGTCGCGCCGATCCTTCGATCGGCGCCGCGCCGGTCTGATCCTCGTGTGATCGGGCTCGCGTAGGGTGGGCAAGCGCGCTGACGTACCGCTCGAGAAGGGACCTCGCAGCGCGCGCTTGCCCACCATCCAGTTCGGCCGTGGCGGGCAAAATCGCTCGGACCTTGCGATAACCAGCGAAGCATCGGCCAGGCGATTTTGCCCACCCTACCGCAGCCCGTCATTGCGCGGCGAAGCAGTAGAACAATCCGTTGCCGCCGGTGGCGACGAGGTCTTCCTGGCTGCAGCCCCGCGACATGTGCGCGGAATTCCAGGAGTGCTGATAGACGGTGTCGGCGATGCCTTGCCGGTCGTGATGGCCGAGCAGCGCCTTGCCGAAGTTGCTGCTCGTCCAGTTGTTGCAGGTCACGTTGATGTTGCCGGGAAAGGCGCGGCCGTCGAGCTGGGAGCCGGTGAGCATGTCGTGCATGTTCGGCGTGTCGCCGCGTCCGTTGACCGTCGCGCCTTTCTCGGTGAGCGCCGTCTGCTTGTTGACCTTGCTGTTGTCGCCGTGCAGCTCATCGACGTTCTGCGCGATGAGGACGCCCTTCGCGTTGTGCCACGGGCCGTTGCCGATGCGATCGCGGGCGTTGACCGGCGTGACCCCGGGGGGAGCGAAGTTGCTGAGATAGGCGCGCCAAGTGCGATTGCCCGCTCCCACGGCCTGCGCCAGGCTCTGGCAATGCGCGTCGGCGCCCGCCAGCCCGCCGAGATCGCCGCCCTTGCCCGAGCCGACGCTGGTGACGAAGAACGTCATGTTGGCCTGCTGCGCCGCGAGCTCGTCGGGCAGCGCCAGCCAGAGGAGTGTGAGCGCGGCGAGTGAAAGGCTTGTCGTCCTGTTCATTGCAGTTCTCCCTGCTGTCATTGCGCAGCGAAGCAATAGAACAGACCATTGCCGCCGGTGGCGCGCAGGTCGTCCTGGCTGCAGCCGCGCGACATGTGCGCGGCGTTCCACGACCTGGCAAAGACATTATCCTGCAGCCCGCGCCGGTCGGAATGCCCGACGATGGCGCTGCCGAAGGTGCTGCTGGTCCAGTTGTTGCAGGTCAGGTTGAGATTGCCGGAAAAGGCGCGGCCGTCCATCTGGGTGCCGGTCATGATATCGTGATAGACCGGCGTGTAACCCACGCCCGCGATCACGGTGCCGCGCTCAGTGAGCGTCGTCTGCATGGTCAGCTTGTTGGTGTCGCTGTGCAGATCGTCGACGTTCTGCGCTATCATCTCGCCCTTGAAGTTCTGCCAGGGGCCGTGACCTATGCGGTCCCGCGCATTGACCGGGCCTCCCTGCATGGCGGCATTGCTGCTCAGATAGGCGCGCCAGGTCCTGCTGCCGGCGCCCGCCGCCTGCGCCAGCGCCTGGCAGTGGCGGTCCGCCCCTTCCAGGCCGCCGAGATCGGCGCCCTTGCCGGGACCGCTGCTGGTCACGAAGAAGGTCATGTTGGGCGATTGCGGCGGCGGCTGCTGCGCCTGCGCGCCGGCGCTCATGCCCAGCCAGACGAGCGCCACCGCGGCACCGATGACGCCGAACCTTCCCTGCGCTTTCATGCGGAAACCTCCCTTGCGGTCATCGAAGCTCTCGCGAGCTGCCCCACGCACCTTACGGCCGAAACGCATGGAGAAGCGTCTCGCGCGGCACATGTCTGAGTTGCTCGATCCGGAGAGGTCCAACCCCGTCGCGCCGGGAAAATTCCCGCCGTTCGGCGCAAGCCACGAATAATTCCCGAGCTGCCCGCGCCGCACCAACCTGCAGCGGATCCAGCCGCACGCCGTCAGTGCGGAGCGATCAGGGCTGGACGCTGCGAGGGACCGCCTCGGCGGTGCCGAGAGCCCGCGGCTCCGAGAGATGCCGTCGCGGGCCCATCCCGGCAACGCTCATGCGCCGCGTGAAATCGCAGTAGGCGATGCCGAACCCGGATATCGAGCCGCGAAAGCTGTGCTCGCTGGTCCGGTTGAGGTTGAAGCACGGCTCGAACGACATGCCCTTGATCGAGGCGCAGATCAGCTCACCTCTGGCGTGCAGCGTCCCCGCCGGGAGCCAGACCGATCGCATGGGCCCGCTGCCGCCGAACTGCACCGTGCCGATCACGGAACCGTCGCCATAGATGCGACCGGCGCCGCGCGAGCCGTCGAAGCAATTGAAGGAGAACAGCTTGCCGGCGACGAACCGCCTGGCCATATCGGGATTCATCGGTTGGGCCAGCGCCGGGCCGGCTGCAAGCATCGCCGCAGCGACAATCGCTGATCTCACAATCATGACACCCCGCCCCCCTCAAATACCGTCGAGACCGCTTCCCCTCGCCGCTCGTTAACCACGCGAATCGGGCACGATCATGCCCGAGCATGGTCGACAAATTCTGAACGGCATTCACCCGATCTTGACCACGATGCGGCCGCGCACCCTCCCCTCGGCGATGTTGCGCGCCTCTCCGATCACCTGAGCAAGTCCGATCTCGGTCGTCATCTCCGCCAATCTCGCCCGGTCGAGATCGCTCGCCAGCCGCGTCCAGGCACCTCGTCGCTCGACAATCGGGCGCATGACTGAATCGATGCCGAGCAGCGAGACTCCGCGCAGGATAAATGGCGCGACCGATGTCGGCAAATCCATCCCGCCGGCCAATCCACACGCCGCTACCGCGCCCCCGTAACTGATCATCGACAGCACGTTGGCGAGAGTGGTCGATCCGACCGCGTCGATGCCGCCGGCAAATCGCTCTTTCGCCAATGGTTTTGCGGCTCCGGCGAGCTCGTTGCGGTCGATGATCTCGCTTGCGCCGAGTCTTTTCAGATAATCGGCGTGCTCCAGACGCCCGGTCGAGGCCGTGACCTGAAAGCCACGCCGGCCGAGAATTGCGATCGCGACCGAGCCGACGCCGCCCGCCGCCCCGGTGACGATCACCGGCCCGCTCTCCGGGCGAACGCCCTGGCGCTCGAGCGCGATCACGGCGAGCATGGCGGTGTAGCCCGCGGTTCCGATCGCCATCGCCTCGCGTGTGCTCATGCCGGTCGGCAGCGGAACCAGCCAGTCCCCTTTCACACGCGCTCTTTCGGCGTAGGCGCCGAGGTGGGTCTCCCCCAATCCCCAGCCGTTGAGGATAACCTTGTCGCCGGGTTTCCAGCTTGCATGCGTGGAGCTCGCGACGGTGCCGGCAAGGTCGATCCCCGGTATCATGGGAAAGCGGCGAACGACCGGGGCCTTGCCGATGATCGCCAGGCCGTCCTTGTAGTTCAGCGTCGACCATTCCACGGCAACGGTGACGTCGCCGTCCATGAGGTCAGCGTCGTCGAAGTCGACAAGCCCGACCTTTTGCCCGCCATCGGCCTTTTCGATCAGCACCGCCTTGAATTTGGCCATCGCAATCCTTCCTGGTTTGCGTCCCTCGTGCCGGAGCGTCCGGCGGAAGCTCGGGCATGGCTCGTCGTCAGGCCGGCGCAGGCATGCTGCGCAGCACCGGCTTCTCGACAATGGGCAGATTGACGATGGCGGAGAGCACGCCGAGCAGGACGCCGAGCCACCACACGACGTCGTAGGAGCCGGTTCGCTCGAACAGCAGGCCGCCGAGCCAGATGCCGAGGAAGCCGCCGACCTGGTGGCTGAGGAAGACTATGCCGAACAGCATCGCCAGCCAGCGGGTGCCGAACATGACCGCGACGAGACCCGAGGTCGGCGGCACAGTCGACAGCCAGAGCAGCCCGGTCACCGCGCCGTAGATCAGGGTGACGGCGGCACTCGCCGGCAAGGTGATCAGGAAGATGACCGCCAGCGCCCGAGCAAAGTAGATGAAGGACAGGATGTAGCGCTTGGGCATCCGATTGCCGAGCCACCCCGACAGCAATGCACCCACGATGTTGAACAACCCGATCACCCCCAGCGTCCAGCCGCCGATCTCGGCGGACAGTCCGCGATCGACCAGGTAGGCGGGCAGATGCAGGGTGACGAAGCCGAGCTGAAACCCGCAGGTGAAGAAGCCGAGCACCAGGAGAATATACGAGCGATGGGCGAAGGCTTCCGCCAGAGCCTCGCGCCAGGTCTGGACCGCGGTCACCCTCGCCGCCGCCGCCGGCATGTCGGCGCGCGGCGTGGCAATCGCGAGCGCGAGCGGCACGATCAGCAGCAGCAGCCCGGCGAACACCTGCAGAGCGGCGCGCCAGCCGAATGCATCGATGAGATACACGCCGAGCGGCGAGAACAGGAACTGGCCGAAGGAGCCCGAGGCGGTGCCCGCGCCGAACGCGAGCGAACGCCAGCTCTCCGGCAGCAGCTTGCCGAACGAGGATATGATCAGGTTGAAGGAGCAGCCGGAGAGACCGAAGCCGATCAGCGCGCCGGATGAAAGATAGAGCATCCCGGGCGTGCTCGCATGCGCCATCATGGAGACTCCGGCGGCGTAGAGGACGGCGCCAAGCACGATCACCCGGACGCTGCCGAACCGGTCGGCAATGGCCCCGGCGAACGGCTGCGCCGCGCCGTAGATCAGCGTCTGCATGGCGACGGAGAGGGCGAATACCTCCCGGCCCCATCCGTTCGACACCGACATGGGCGTGAGGAAGAAGCCGAGCGCCGAGCGCGGCCCGAAGCCGATCATGGAGATCAGGCATCCGCAGATCACGACCATCGCGGGCGTGCGCCAGGACGGGCGGAGGACGGCGGCACCGGGAGGGCGCCGAAGCTCGGGATTTTCCTTCTGCACGACTCTCGTCCTGTGCCCTCGCGCGTGCTCGTCCTCAGACCGAGACCGCCGCTAGACGCGCCACCGGTTTCTCGACGATGGGCAGGTTGATCACCGCCGACAACAGGCCGAGCAGGATGGAAAGCGACCAGACCGCGTCATAGGAGCCGGTGCGCTCGAAGAACAGGCCGCCCAGCCAGACGCCGAGAAAGCCGCCGACCTGGTGGCTGAAGAAGGCGACACCGACCAGCATCGTCAGCCAGCGCGTGCCGAACATGACGGCAACGAGTCCCGAGGTGGGCGGGACCGTCGACAGCCAGAGCAGGCCCATCAGCATGCCGAACATCAGCGTCGCAAGCGCGCTCGGCGGCAGCATGATGTAGACGAGGATCACCAGGGCGCGGGCCAAATAGATGGCTGCCAGGATGTAGCGCTTGGGCAGCGAGCCGGACAGCCAGCCGGCACCGATTGCCCCGACGATGTTGAACAGCCCGATCACGGCGAGCGTCCAGCCGCCGACCTCAGCGGGCAGGCCGCGGTCGACGATATAGGCCGGCAGATGCACGCCGATGAAGAACACCTGAAATCCGCAGCTGAAATAGCCGAGCACGAGCAGCACATAGCTGCGGTGGCCCAGCGCCTCGCTGAACGCCTGAGCGAGCGATTGCCGGTCAGCCGTTGCCGCCGATGCCGCGCCCGACGGCTTTCGCGGAGAGGCGAGCGCAACGGCGAGCGGGACGATCAGCAGCGCAGACGCCGCGAAAAGGAGCAGCGTGCGTTCCCAGCCGATCTCGCCGATCAGCGCCACTGCGAGCGGGGAGAACAGGAACTGCCCGAACGAGCCCGCCGCGGTCCCCGCGCCGAAAGCCAGCGTCCGCCATTGCGGCGGCATCAGCCGACCGAACGCGCCGATCACGATGGTGAAGGAGGCGCCGGCAAGCCCGAAACCGATCACCACACCGGCAGAGAGGTGGAGCAGGAGCGGCGTCGACGCATAGGCCATCCAGGCGAGGCCGAGCGCATAAAGCACGGCGCCCGCCGCCAGCACCAGCACTGCTCCGAACCGATCCGCCAAGGCGCCGGCGACCGGCTGCGCTGCCCCCCACAGCAGCATCTGGATCGCGAGCGCCAGCGCAAAGACGTCCCGGCCCCAGCCGTGCTCGGTCGACATGGGCATGAGGAAGAAGCCCAGACCCGAGCGGGCGCCTAAGCCGATGGCGGCGATGAGGCAGCCGCAGATCAGGATGACGGTCGGGCTGCGCCACGACCGGGCGGCGCGCACCCTCATGCGGCGAGCCGGCAAGGAGGAGATGTCAGCGGGAGCGAGCATCCGGATCGTGGCTTCGCTTTCACCTGCAGGTCCCTTTTCCATGCGGCCCGGTTATGTACGGTGATCCCGCTGCTTTCCCAATGGAAATCTGCTGCAACCGTCCATTCGTTCGCGCATGGCAGGCAGTACCGCGTGGTACTGGTACAATGCGCACAGTCGCCTCGCGAAGCTGTCGGTGGCAAGCAACCGTGACGACGATCTTGCCCAAGCTGCATGGCACCGCGGCGAGCAACGAGGAGCCGAGGGCATTCATGACTCGATCGCTGCTCTATCCCGACGCATTCCTGTCGCCACTGGAAATCGATGCGGTCGTGACACGGGCGCTCGCCGAGGACCTCGGTCGCGCCGGCGATGTGACCTCGGTCGCCACCATTCCCGAGAGCACCAGCGCGCGCGCCGTCGTCGTCGCGCGCAAGGCGGGTGTGATCTCGGGCCTGCCGCTGGTCGCTGCGACCTTCGCCAGGCTTGCCTCGGAGATCGAGATCACCGCGCATCATCGCGACGGCGCAAACGTTCCCAGGACCGCCTTGATGACGCTGACCGGTCCCGCCCGCGCCATCCTCGCCGGCGAGCGCGTGGCGCTCAATCTGCTCGGCCGCCTCTCCGGGGTTGCGACCGCAACCCACGAACTCGTGCGCCGCGTGGCCGGCACCCGAACGCGCATCTGCTGCACGCGCAAGACCACGCCCGGGCTGCGGGCGGTGGAGAAGTACGCGGTGCGCTGCGGCGGCGGCTTCAACCATCGCTTCGGGCTGGATGACGCCATCCTGATCAAGGACAACCACATCGCGGTAGCCGGCGGGATCAGGCCTGTGCTCGAGCGCGCCAAGGCGGCCGCCGGGCACCTCGTGAAGATCGAGATCGAGGTCGACACGCTCGATCAGTTGCGCACCGTGCTGGAGGTCGGCCTCGCCGACGCAGTGCTGCTGGACAACATGGACGTGGCGAGCATGCGCAGCGCGGTCGAGATGGTGGCGGGAAGGTTTCCGCTCGAGGCCTCGGGCGGCGTCACCCTCGACAGCATTGCCGAGATCGCCAAGACCGGGGTCGATTACGCATCGGCGGGCTGGATTACCCACTCCGCTCCCAATCTCGACGTCGCGCTCGACATCGATATCGCAGCGTGATCAGCCCTTGGCTCGTCATGCCCTGCCCCCGGCTCGCCCTCGGCTCGCCACGGCGATCCACTCCCTCCGGTCATCGCCGGGCTCGTCCCGGCGATCCCGATTCCGGATCGGGATGGCCGGCACAAGGCTGCACAAGGCCGGCCATGACGGGCTTGTGAACATGCGAGCTATTCCCACGAGACGATCGCCGGGCTCACCGCGGTCGCGATGAAAACGGGGGAGCCGACAGCGCCTACAATTTCTTCGCCGCTTCGATGAGCTGCTTGGTCGCTTCGGCGGTGAACGTCGCGTCACCCCATTCCGGCGCGTCGGCGCCGTCGCCCCAGGCGCGCGGCCGATAGAAGGTATGCACCCCGAGCCTTTGCAGCTTGGTCATTTCCCGGACCCATCCGGGGTGCACCCAGGACGCGTGGTAGTGCGTGGCCTTGCCCACCTCGGGCAGCCAGAGCTTGCCGTCGAGCATCTCGCTCGCGATCGTCTTTGCCCGCTCCCACATGTCCGGCTCGCGAATGACGTCGCGCCTGCCGTCGCAGGCGAAGCTGAACTGGCAGGCGAACCGGCGGCGATGCGCGTTCTGGTAGACGACGCCGCAGACCGTGCTCGGATATCGGCCTGAGAAGACGCGATTGAGCACCACCTGGGCGACCGCCATCTGCCCGCGCACGGCCTCGCCGCGCGCCTCGAAATAGATCGCCTCGGCAAGGCACTTCTCCGCGCCGGCGCGACCCTTCGCATCGAGGTTGAGCCACTCGGCTGGCGACATCGGCCGCTGATCGGCGCCGGTGACCACGCCCTTGGGCGCTACAGTCTGCCCCCCGCGTCCGAACGGGCTCGGCAGCGGAGGCAGGTCGGAATGCTCGATCGGTGCGTCCCGCATGAAGATGGCCGGCTCCGGCAACGAGCTCGGCGCCGGCAAGGCAGCGAGCGTGAAGCTCGCTGCGCCGGTCGCATCTTCGGGGCTGGCGGCAACGTCGGAATGCTCGAGTATCGGCTCTTCGCCCGGTGCCCAAGGCTCGATGCCGGCGGGATTTTGCCCCATGGGATCAACGCCGAAATAGAGCCTCGCCGCGCGCAGCATCAGACCGTCGGCGGCGGGTGCCGAGGCGAGGCTCGCGTCGGGAGCTTCCGGTGGCGGCGGCGATACGGAGGAGGCGGACGGCGTCTCGGGCTCTCGCTCGGCGAGCGGCTGCGGTTCGGGCGGCCGATGCTGCGCATCGGCGTCGAGCTGCGTCGCCGGCTTGAGCCGATCTCCTTTCAAGCCCACCGCGCCGCGAGCGCCGTGCGCGGGGTCGTAATCACCCTTGCGGTTGCGATCGATGGACGGAGCAGCAAGGACCTCAGCTTCGCCCCCGAGGCGACGGCGGATGGCGCCCGTCGCTTCGTCGGGATCGAGTGCCGCAAGCATGATTGGAGTGGCCCCAATCGGGCGGGGCGTGCTGTAGGCGGCGTTGTGAACGGTTGCCGGCGAGTGAGCAAGCTCCTGTGGAGGATTGCGCAGCAGCGCATCGGGCGCGTGCGGGGCGGCAAGCTCGTCCCGGCCGCTCCCCCTCGGCAACAGCAACAGCAGCAGCACCAGCACGCCGAGGCCAACGCGGGCGCACAACCCGCCCCTCGGCCATTCAGCCGACGCGACCATCCGGATGCGTCCCCCGACCCGGCCAAATCCCCGACGCACACCTTCCCGTCGGCAAAAGGCGCCGTCATGGCACAAATGCGACGGACTTGGTTATTGGGGGATTAACGTTGCGATCGCGTTAACCGAGCGGGACGGGCCGTTTTTCGCGCGCCCCGTGCCTGCGGTCTCTGCCGGCCGGCGGCTGCGGCCAGCGCAGCCTGGGCGGCAGCCAGCCGGGCGATGGGAACGCGGAACGGCGAGCACGACACGTAATCGAGGCCGACCTCGTGGCAGAATGCTACCGAAGCGGGATCGCCGCCGTGCTCGCCGCAGATGCCGACCTTCAGCTTGGGTCGGGCACCGCGCCCGCGCTCGACCCCGAGCCGAACCAGCTCGCCCACTCCCTCGCGATCGATCGAGACGAACGGATCACCGGGCAGGATTCCGCGTGCCAGATAGGTGCCGAGAAAGCTCGCGGCGTCGTCGCGGGAGATGCCGAAGGTGGTCTGGGTGAGATCGTTGGTGCCGAAGGAGAAGAACTCCGCACTCTCGGCAACCTCGGCGGCCCGCAGCGCCGCACGCGGCAGCTCGATCATGGTGCCCACCTGGTACTCGACGCTTGCTCCGGTCTCCCGCGCGACGGCCGCCGCCATGGCATCGATGCGGGCCTTCACGACATCGAGCTCGGCCTTGGTGGCAATCAGCGGCACCATCACCTCGGGCACGACCGGCTTGCCGGTGCGCCTGCCCACCTCCACCGCCGCCTCGAAAATGGCGCGAGCCTGCATCTCGGCGATCTCCGGATAGGCGAGCGCCAGTCGACAGCCGCGGAAACCGAGCATCGGATTGAACTCGTTGAGCTCGCGGGCGCGGTCGGCGAGCTTCTTCGGATCGGCGTTCATCGCCGCGGCGACATCGGCGATCTCCTCGGCACTGTGCGGCAAGAACTCGTGCAGGGGCGGATCGAGGAGCCGGATGGTCACCGGCAGTGCCCGCATGATCTCGAACAGCTCGACGAAATCGGCGCGCTGCATCGGCAGCAGCTTGGCGAGCGCGGCGCGGCGGGCCGGCTCGTCATCGGCGAGGATCATCTCGCGCATCGCGCGAATGCGATCCTGGTCGAAGAACATGTGCTCGGTGCGACACAGCCCGATGCCTCCGGCGCCGAATTTCAGCGCTACCTTCGCGTCGGTCGGGGTGTCCGCGTTGGCACGCACGCCGAGCCGGCGCGCTGCATCGGCCCAGCCCATGAGGGTGGCGAACTCGTCGGACAGCGTCGGCTCGATCATCGGAACGCGGCCGGCGAGGACCTGGCCGGTCGAGCCGTCGATGGTGATGAGATCCCCCTGCCTGAAGCTCTGGCCGCCCGCGCTCATGCTGGCGCTGGCATAGTCGACCCGCAGCCCGCCGGCCCCCGACACGCAAGGCTTGCCCATGCCGCGCGCCACCACCGCGGCATGCGAGGTCATGCCGCCGCGGGTGGTGAGAATGCCTTCGGCCGCGTGCATGCCGTGAATGTCTTCCGGCGAGGTCTCGACGCGAACCAGGATGACCTTCCGGTCCTTGGCCTTGAGCGCCTCGGCCTCGTCGGCGGAGAACACGATCTCGCCCGAGGCGGCGCCCGGCGAGGCGGGCAGCCCGGTGGCGATGACCTTGCGCTCGGCCTTGGGGTCTATGGTGGGATGCAGCAACTGGTCGAGACCGGCCGGATCGATGCGGCAGACTGCTTCCCGGCGGGAGATCAGGCCCTCGTTGGCGAGCTCGACGGCGATCTTGAGCGCCGCCTTTGCGGTGCGCTTGCCGGTGCGCGTCTGCAGCATCCACAGCCTGCCCTGCTCGACGGTGAACTCGAGATCCTGCATGTCGCGATAGTGCCGCTCGAGCATGTTGTAGATGCGCGTGAGCTCCGCGAACGCTCGGGGCAGAGCCTGCTCCATCGAGGGCTTGTCGGAGCCCGCCTCCTCCCGCGCCGCCTCGGTGATCTCCTGCGGGGTGCGGATGCCGGCGACCACGTCCTCGCCCTGGGCATTGATCAGGAACTCGCCGTAGAGCCGTTTCTCGCCGGTGGAGGGATTGCGGGTGAAGGCGACGCCGGTGGCCGAGCTGTCTCCCATATTGCCGAACACCATTGCCTGCACGGTGACCGCGGTGCCCCAGCTTTCCGGGATGTTGTGCAGGCGTCGATAGGTGATCGCACGCTGGTTCATCCAGGAGCCGAACACGGCACCGATTGCCCCCCAGAGCTGATCCTTCGGGTCCTGCGGGAAGGGCCTGCCGTATTCCTCCGCGGCGCGCTCCTTGTAGCGGGCGGCAAGCTCCGCCCAGTCATCCGCCGACAGATCGGTGTCGAGCACGTAGCCGTGCTTGTCCTTGTGCTCGTCGAGTATCTCCTCGAAATTGTGGTGGGCGACCCCCAGCACCACGTCGGAATACATGCTGATGAATCGCCGGTAGGAATCGTAAGCGAAACGCCGATCGCCGGACTTCCTCGCCAGCGCCTCGACCGTCGCGTCATTGAGCCCCAGATTGAGCACCGTATCCATCATGCCGGGCATCGACGCGCGAGCGCCCGAGCGCACCGACACGAGCAGCGGATCGTCGCCTTCGCCGAAGCTCTTGCCGGTGATGCGGCCGATCTCGGCCAAGGCCTCGTCCACCTCCTGCCGCAGATGCCCGGGATAGGTCTTCCCGTTCTCGTAGAAATAGGTGCACACCTCGGTGGTGATGGTGAAGCCGGGCGGCACCGGGAGGCCGAGATTGGCCATCTCGGCGAGGCCTGCGCCCTTGCCGCCGAGCAGGTCGCGCATGTCGGCACGGCCCTCGGCCTTGCCGGCGCCGAAGCGATAGACCCATTTGGTCCGGGCGGGGGCCGGAGGCCGGGACTTGGCCGCCGCCCGCGAAGCCACCGGCTTCACCGGCGCGGCCGGCTTGCGCTGCGCAATGGCTCGCCGCGCGGCGGATGCTCCGAACGCCTTGCCGGATCGGCGGCGTGCTGTCGGCTTCGCCATGGCTTCACCCGGGAACGGAGCTGCCAGCTCTGACGATGACCATGCGAGCCGAGCGAGGGATAGTTGCGACGATATTCATGTCAGCGAATGAAGTGGTAGATGCTGTTGAGACCCATCAATCCAACCAGGATAAGATAAATCGCCACGATGAAGTTCAGCAGGCGCGGAATGAGCAGGATCAGAATGCCGGCAATGAGAGCGATCAGCGGCGAGAGGTGGGCGGCGGTGATGGTCATCACGGGCTCCTGGGGCGGGAATCAACTTTCGCAGGACGGCTAGGTTCCGACGCCATGCCTCGCCGATCAAGAGCCGGAACGATCGATCAGGCCCCTTCGATGCGGGAGAAATCGGCCACCGCGCCGGTGGCAGCGCGGATCTCGTTGAGCAGCCGGAGCCGGTTCTCGCGCAGCTCCCCCCTGTCGCGACCTTCCTCGACGTTGACCGTGACCTTGTCGAAGAAGGCATCCACGTGCGGGCGCAGCTTCGCCATGGCGCGCATCGCGGCGGCGAAATCCTCGCCCGCGACCGCGGCGCGCGCCTCCGCCTTGGCGTTGTCGATCGCGCGAGCGAGCGCCCGCTCCTCGTCCTGGCGATAAAGCAACGGGTCGGGCCGCCCGACATATTCGCGCCCGTCGCGCTTCTCCTCGATGCGGATGATGCTGGTCGCGCGCTTGTATCCGGCGAGCAGGTTCTTGCCGTCCTCGCTATCGAGGAAGGAGCCGAGCGCCTCTACCCGGCGGACGATCAGCAGGAGATCGTCCTGTCCCTCGAGGGCGAACACGGCATCGACGAGATCGTGGCGCGCCCCCTGCTCGCGCAGCTGCACCTTGAGTCGCTCGGCGAAGAAGGAAAGCAGATCCGCGGCTAGCCGGCGACCGTCGATGCGGCCCGTCCGTACCCCGCTGACCGGCAAGCCGCTCGTGATCTCCGTTTCGATGACCGGGAACAGGCGCATACGAAGTCGATTGTCCAAAACCAGCCTGATGACTCCCAGAGCCGCGCGCCGCAGGGCAAACGGATCTTTCGATCCCGTCGGCTTCTCGTCCGCCGCCCAGAAGCCCACGAGACTGTCGATCTTGTCGGCCAGCGCCACCGCAACCGATACCGGATCTGCGGGCACGAGATCATCGGGCCCCTTGGGCTTGTAGTGATCCTCGCAGGCATGGGCGACGGCCTCATCCTCGCCCTGCGCCTGCGCGTAATATTTTCCCATCAGGCCCTGCAGCTCGGGAAACTCGCCGACCACTTCGGTCAAGAGGTCGGCTTTGCAGAGCCTCGCTGCGCGCTCGGTCCTGGCGATGTCGGCATCGAGAAGCCGGGCAATATGGCCGGCAAGCGCTTCGATCCGCGCGATGCGCTCGGCCTGGGTGCCGAGCTTCTCGTGGAAGACGATGTGCTCGAATTTCGGCAGTCGGTCCTCGAGCCGGGTCTTCAAGTCGGTCTCGTAGAAGAACTTGGCATCGGCGAGCCGGGCACCGATCACCCGCTCGTTCCCGGCGACGATCGCGTTGCCGCCGTCCTCCGCCTCGCGGTTGGCCACCAGAATGAACTTGCTCACCAGCCGCGTGGTGCGCGGGTCGCGCAGCACGAAGCACTTCTGGTTGTTGCGGATGGTGGCCCGAATGACCTCGTCGGGAATCGCCAGGAACGCCGGATCGAACGATCCCATCAGCACCACCGGCCACTCGACGAGACCCGCGACCTCGACCAGCAACCCGGCATCCTCGACGAGCTCGTAGCCTTGGGCGAAGGCGAGGTTTCGGGCGTCGGCCAGGATGGCCTGCTTGCGCCGCTCCGGGTCGAGCACCACCTTCGCCCGTTCGAGCTTGGCGGTGTAGTCCTCGAGGCGCCTGACCTTGAACGGCTCCGGCGCCATGAACCGATGCCCGCGGGTCTCGTCCCCGGCGACGATGCCGTCGACAGCGAACGGCACGATCTGCGGCTCCTCCGTCTCGGGGCCGAAGGTGGCAACGATGGAATGCAGCGGACGGACCCACCCGAGCGGATTGGCCTCCGCCGAGCGGGCGCCCCAGCGCATCGATTTCGGCCACGGAAAAGTCCGCACCACACGGAGCAGGAGCTCGCCGATCACCTCGATCGCCGGCCGGCCCGGCTTCTCGACCACCGCGACGTAGAAGTCTCCCTTCCTGTCCGGCTGAATCCTCGCCTCGGCGATGGATGCGATGCCGGCGGCGCGCACGAATCCCTGGATCGCATTCTCCGGCGCGCCGACCCTGGGGCCCTTCCTTTCCTCCCTGCTGTCGGGCTGCTTCGCCGGGACGCCCTGCACCGCGAGCGCGAGCCGCCGCGGGGTTGCGAAGGCTCTGGCTCCTTCATAGCGCAGGCCGGCATCGACCAGCGCCTCGGTGACCAGCCTGCGCAGGTCATCTGCCGCGCGGGCCTGCATGCGGGCGGGAATTTCCTCGGAAAAAAGCTCGAGCAGAAGATCCGGCATGCGGCAGGCAGGTAGCAGGCACCGCCGCGCTTGTTAAGTCGAAAAGCGACGCCCCGGAGCTGCTTGCGCAGCAGATGATCCTGACGCACAATTGCAACAGACGGATTTGTCGAGCGCGCCCCCCTGACAATGCTCCAGCGCAATCTCCTGCACGTCCTGATCGGGGCGATCTGGGTCTGCGGATCGAATGCGGGGCGTGCGAACGAGGTGGCCTACCTCACCTATCTACAGGGCACCGAGGGCAAGGTCGCGCCGTTCCGGGTGCTGTGGAACGAGCTCGGCGAGTCGCTCGGCCGCATCTCCGTCGACCTCGGCACTGCCTACGAAGCCTGGCTCAGGAAGCTCGGACTGTCGCGGGTGCTGACCTACGACGCCAGGCTGCAGCAGCGCGAATACGTCGTGCGCGATCCGCAGCTCACGCGATTCGTCAACCTTGTCGCCAACGACCTCGTGCGCGGACCGCAGCAGGTGAACCTTCCTCCCGGCGTGGCGCCGGTGACGACGGGAGCGCAGGTCGAGGCCGCGACGCTGTTGATCACCCCGACGCCGACCCAGCTCGAGCTGATCGCACGCCTCAACGTCACCTACCTTGCGCCGCAGTTGTCCGGTCCTCCGGTTCTCAAGGAGCTGGTCAATGGCGACCTCGTCTTCATCGGCCAGCCGGAACGCAAAGGCGCGATGCCGAAGCCGCGGTAGAGCGGCGACGGCAGTCGTCACGGCGGCCGCCGCCGCTCAAGCAGACGCTCCTCCCGCTTCGGTCGAAAGCCAGGCTTCGCCACAGGCCTTGGCGAGCTCCCGCACACGCAGGATATAGCTCTGCCGCTCGGTGACGGAGATCACCCCGCGTGCGTCGAGCAGGTTGAAGATGTGGCTCGCCTTGATGCACTGATCGTAGGCGGGAAGCGCCATGAGGTGGCGCCGCACGTTTCCCGTCGCGGTCCAGCCCGCGTCGATGTATCTGCGGCACGCCGCTTCCGCCATCCTGAACTGCTCGAACAGCATGCCGGTCTCGGCAAACTCGAAGTTGTGCCGGGAATATTCCTGCTCCGCCTGCAGGAACACGTCGCCATAGGTGACCTTGCGGTCGCCTTCGCGTCCGTTGAAGTTGAGATCGAACACCCGGTCGATCCCCTGCACGTACATGGCGAGCCGCTCCAGCCCATAGGTCAATTCGCCGGATACCGGAGCGCATTCGAAGCCTGCGACCTGCTGGAAATAGGTGAACTGCGATACCTCCATGCCGTCGCACCAGCATTCCCAGCCGAGACCCCAGGCGCCCAGCGTGGGCGACTCCCAATCGTCCTCCACGAACCGGATGTCGTGCAGCCGCCGATCTATGCCGATCGCATAAAGCGAGTCGAGATAGAGCTCCTGCATGTCCTCCGGCGACGGCTTCAGCAGCACCTGGAACTGGTAATAGTGCTGCAAGCGGTTCGGATTCTCGCCGTAACGGCCGTCCTTGGGCCGCCGCGACGGCTGCACATAGGCCGCGTTCCACGGCTTCGGCCCGAGCGCGCGCAAGGTGGTGGCGGGATGAAAGGTGCCGGCGCCGACCTCCATGTCGTAGGGCTGCAGGATCACGCAGCCGTAGTCGGCCCAATAGCGCTGCAGAGCGAGAATGAGCCCCTGAAACGAACGCTCGGGACGCATGTGGGCGGGAAGATCGTTGCTCATTTGCTGGAGAGGTGAGCTGCGCAAGCGCGCCGGCACCAATGCCCGCGGTCCGATCGGCAGTGCAGCGTACCTATCGGCCGCCACCCACTCGGTCAAGAACATGAATCCTGCACGCTGGTGCAGGGACCCCCAGCGCGTGACCGGCCGTCCTGCGCGATCGTGCCCGCACGAACGGGAGTCCTTGCTGGTTTCCATGGCTCTGATATGTACCAGCCGATGTCTATTACGGGCTGTCGCATGCGAAACGCCAGAACGGCCAAGATTTTCACCCATGGACGAAGCCAAGCCGTTCGGTTGCCGAAGGAATTTCGGTTGCCCGGCACCGAAGCTCGCGTCCGCAGGATCGGGCGCGGCGTGCTCCTGGAGCCGATCGATACAGCTTTCGACGTCAACGCTTGGTTCAGCGCGCTCGATCGATATCTCGAGGAACCGTTCATGCCCGAGGGACGCCAGCAACCCCAGATGCCGCCCGCGCGCAAGCTGTTCGATCGATGATCTGCCTGGACACCAATGCCGTGATTGCGGTGCTCAACGACCGAAACTCTCCGGTCCGCACGCGCATCGCAGGAGCGGTGAGGCGGCGGCGCGCGCTTGCAGTCTCATCGATCGTGCTTTTCGAGCTGCGCTATGGCGCTGCCAAGAGCGCGCGACCGAACCGCAACGCGGAACGCATCGACGACTTTCTCGCCGGACCGATCGACGTCCTGCCATTCGACGCAGCAGACGCCGGGGAGGCGGGCGACATCAGGGCCGAGCTCGAACTGCTGGGAACACCCATCGGGCCTTACGACCTCCTCGTCGCTGCGCAAGCACGGCGGCGCAACGCCATTCTCGTGACCGCCAATGCGCGCGAATTTGCTCGCGTGCCTCGGCTTAGCCTCGAAGACTGGGCGGCACCGGAGTAACCGCGTCCCGGTGACCGGGAGCGCCAGCAGGCTCCGTCGGGACGACGTGACCACAGGTCAATTTGATCCTTAAAGCGAGATCATCACCTCACGCGCCACTCGCCGGTGCGGGGGTCGCGGCGCAGGGTCGGCATCGCCTTGCGGTTGTCCGATTCCGGATTCGACGCCGCCGCCTGCAGCCGATCGAACTCCTCGCTCAGCTGCCGTATCTCTTTTGCCAGCCAGAGGGCCGCGGCGCTGGCGCCCAGCGCGCCGAGCGCGACCTTGATCAGCGGCGGGATCACGAGCGGGGGCATGGATCGGTCTCCTTGGTCACGGGTGTAATCTCGTCCGAGGCTCATCATAGGCCATAACGTGCCCAGATCGCACGTGCCTCGAGTGCGGAGATGAAGTCCTCGGCCAGATGCGCGCGGCGCCAACGCAAGTCTCCTACGCCCGGCTGCACCCGGCCGAACCATCCGCGCGCCGGGGATACGCTCGGGGTAGCCACGTCCTTGCCGAAACGCTCGCGCAAGGTCGAGCGCAGGTCGCCGACCGCATCGGCAAGACCGAGCTCGATCGCCTTCTGGCCGCTCCAGTATTCGCCGGAGAACACCGTCGTCTCCGGACCTTTGAGCCGCGAGCCGCGGCTGCGCTTCACCAGATCGATGAAGCCTTCGTGGATCTCCCGCTGGACCGCCTTCAGTCGCTCGACATCGTCGGGATCCTCGGGAAGGAACGGATCGAGCATGGCCTTGTGCTCCCCCGCCGTATAGAGCCGGCGCTCGATCCCGAGCCTCTCCATGAGCTTGGGAAAGCCGAACGAGCTGCCCACCACGCCAATCGAGCCGATGAGCGACGCCGGATCGCAGATGATCTCGTCGCCGGCGCAGGCGATCATGTAGCCCCCCGACGCGGCGACATCCTCGGCAAAGGCAAGCACCGGACGGGAGGTCTCGGTCGCGAGCTGGCGGATGCGGCGATAGATCAGGTGCGACTGGACCGGGGAGCCGCCGGGAGAATTGATCACGAGGGCGACCGCGCGCGCCTTGCGCATGCGGAAAGCCCGCTCGAGCGGGCGCGCGACATTGGCGAGCGTCAGTCCCGGCTTCAACGGGGTTGAAAACCCGATGATGCCGGTGAGCCGCACCACCGGCACCACGGGGACGCCTCCGCGCAGCCACCGCGGCAGGATCGGCCGCAAAGCCTCGCGCGCGCTCGCGAGCAGCTGCCTCGGGTGCTCGAACATGTTCTGCCCGACCATCAACTTGTTCGTCCTTACGCAATACGCGCGGCGCAAGCTCCCTGGGCAAAGGCCGGCGCCGCCTGCATAGGACGATCCCGCCGCTGCCTCAAGTTACCTTTGCGCAATCGTTCGGATGTGGTTCCCGGCAGGCGTTTCCGTTGGCATCGAAGGCGATATGTGCGGCACTGCCATGCAGGCGCTGCACCAGCTCGCGGCCGGCCGCCCTGCTCGATCACCCCGTCCGCGCGCGCGAGCAGCATGGCGGCGCTCTACGGACGCAAAACATGGTATCTTGACTCGAGCAGCTCCCGCTGAGCTCGGCACAGCGCCTCCGGAGCTGCGACCGCAAACGTCAGGCTCGGGAG